>JAGLEK010000075.1 GCA_023145125.1 Bacteroidales bacterium
GTCGACATCACTAAGTACAAAGCAGAATTCCTGCAGCATTATTATGATGCCAACGGCATCCCTTTGCGTACCAGGGCGATTGCCTATATCGGCCATCTCAACAGGCTGGGCTCATTGATACCCGGCTTGTACAATGCCTTGATGAGAAGCAGGCATATTTCAGGTATCATGAAGAAAATGCTTGGCATCGCCCCAAAAAGAAGTATTCCTTTACTATACCGGACCACATTGCGGCGATGGGTTAAGAAAAATGGAAAAGGGAAAAAGGAAAAAGGAAAAAGGAAAAAGGTTTTGCTATTTGCAGATGAGTTTACCAATTATAATGATGCGGAAACCGGAATAACGGCTGTAAAACTACTGCAGGCACTGGGTTATTGCGTTGAGATCCCAAGACATAAATTCAGTGGCCGGACCTTTCTTTCAAAAGGATTAACACGGAAGGCAGCCAGGCTGGCGGTGAAAAATATTCATTTGCTCTCGGAGGTAGTAAATGAACATAATCCATTGATCGGGATCGAGCCCTCCGGCATTCTGACATTCAGGGATGAATACCCTGAACTTGCAGGCAAAGAGCTTCGTGCGACTGCCACAAAACTGGCGGAAAATTGTTTCACCATTGATGAGTTCCTTGCCATGGAATATGATGAGGGAAGGATCACCGAAGATCAGTTCACAGATAAAGCCGGAAAGGTAATGCTGCACGCACATTGTTATCAGAAGGCCCTTTCTTCTGTTGTGCCTACGCTGAAAATACTTGGTATTCCGGCAAATTATTCCGTCGAGGAGATCAAATCGGGTTGTTGCGGCATGGCCGGCTCCTTTGGATATGAAAAAGAGCATTATGAGCTATCAATGAAGATAGGCGAACTTGTACTGCTGCCTGCTGTAAGGGAAGCAGCAACTGATATTCTCATAGCTGCACCGGGCACCAGCTGCCGGCATCAGATAAAAGATGGAACAGGAAGAAAAGCCCTGCATCCGGTTGAAGTACTATATCAGGCCCTTAGATAGGACAACCATTTAGCCATTTAACCATTTAACCATTTAGCTTGTCATCCTGAGCGAAGTCGAAGGGTAGCCATTTAGCCATTTAACACCTCCACAACCAAACCATCATCAGCAAGTATAGTCTCAGTAAAAACATCCTTCGCTTCACTAAGCAAACCATCAAGATTTTTATACCTGGCGGAATAATGTCCCAGCATAAGCTTTTTAACCTCAGCTTTCTTTGCGATCATTGCAGCCTGCCGCGCCGTGGAATGAAATTTAGCCTGTGCATCCTTCTCCTTATCATCCATGAATGTTGCTTCATGGTACAAAAGGTCAACGCCGTGAATGAGTGGGACAAGAGGTTCGTAATAGGCAGTATCTGTACAATATGCATATGCCCGGGCCGCTGCCGGGGGGCTGGTGATGTCTGCATGACGGTATACATGCCCATCAGCATCAATAAAATCATTTCCTGCTTTTATCATTCGAAAGTCATCTTTCGACAAATCGTGTCCGGCCACAAAATCCTTCCTGATATTGGGTTTCCCCTGTTTCTCCCTGATCAGGAATCCGCAGGTTGGAAAATTGTGGTTCATTGGCAGAGTTGAAACCGTGACTGCGCTGGTTTCAAGGATTACTTCATGAAGGCCGGGGTCGATGGCATGAAAGATCAGGCTGTATTTCAAAATGGTCTGCGACGATTCAAGATGCAGCTTAATGATCTTTTCCAGGGAAGGGTGTGCGAATAGATGGAGATCACTTTCCCTGCCGAGCAGATGCAGGCTGGTGATGAGTCCGATAAGGCCAAAATAATGGTCGCCATGCAAATGGGAAATAAAAATATGATTGATCTTTCGAAGCCTTACACGGTTTTTTCTAAGCTGCACCTGTGTTCCTTCTCCACAATCAAACAGGAATAGTTTCTCATGAACATTGATAAGCTGGGCGCTTGGATTGCGATGGATCAAGGGGATAGCAGCCCCACTGCCGAGAATACTTACAGAGAAAGTCATGACGCAAGATAAAAAAAAAGGGTGACCGTTGCAAGAACAGCCACCCTGATATCATGAAAGAGGATCTTATTCTTTCTCGTCAGCTTCCTTCTTATCTTCCTTCTCTTCTTCCTTCTCTGCCTTCTTCACTTCCTTCTTCTCTGCCTTCTTCTCCTCCGACTTCTCTTCTTTTACTTCTTCTTTTTTATCCTCTTCTTTTTTCGGTTTAGCTGCTGCTTTGGTTTTCGGGGCAGCCTTTTCTTTCCTCTCTGCCTGTTCCATTTCAGCTTTCAGTTTAGCCAGCCCGTCGAGGTCGCCCAGGGTTGTTTTTTCCTGGTTATCCTGTATTTTCTGAACCGACTTGCGGGTTGAACGATGTGCCTGTTTTCCCTTGGTATCTTCGCGGGCCTTTTCAGAAGCTGTTCTTTCCTGGAAAGTCCTGGTATGCGAAAGGATAATCTTTTTGTTCCCCTTGGAGAATTCGATCACAACAAAATCCAGCGTTTCATCAGCAGCGGCATTGGTGCCGTCTTCCTTGGCAAGATGCCTGTTCGGAGCAAATCCTTCAACGCCGTATGGTAAGGCAACAACACCTCCCTTATCATTTTTATTGATGATAGTAGCATTATGAACGGAACCGACGGTAAAGATACCTTCAAACACATCCCATGGATTTTCTTCGAGTTGCTTGTGTCCAAGGCTGAGTCTGCGATTTTCAACATCTACGTCCAGAACGACAACCTCGATATCTTCACCAATCTTGGTAAATTCGGCCGGATGTTTGATCTTCTTCGACCAAGAAAGGTCTGATATATGGATCAGGCCATCAACGCCTTCTTCCAACTCAACAAAAATGCCGAAGTTGGTGAAGTTCCTGACAGTTGCAGTATGCTTTGAATCTTTCGGATACTTAGTCATGATACCTTCCCATGGATCAGGGATCAATTGCTTCATACCGAGCGACATTTTTCTCTCTTCCCTGTCGAGGGTAAGGATCACAGCTTCCAGTTCGTCACCAACTTTCAGGAAATCCTGTGCGGTACGCAGATGCTGCGACCATGACATTTCAGAAACGTGTATGAGTCCTTCAACGCCCGCGGCAATCTCAATGAACGCACCATAGTCGGC
The DNA here is from genome assembly GCA_023145125.1 of Bacteroidales bacterium. GTDB lineage: Bacteria > Bacteroidota > Bacteroidia > Bacteroidales > B18-G4 > B18-G4. The sequence goes on from JAGLEK010000075.1 coordinate 3,111, forward strand.
GATCACCACTACTTTTCCCTTTACCTTATCACCTATCTTAAGTTTTTCGTCGAGGGCATCCCATGGATGAGGTGTCAGCTGTTTCAGTCCGAGGGCAATACGTTTCTTCTCATCATCAAAGTCGAGGATAACCACCTTGATCTTCTCATCGAGTGTTACGATCTCTTCCGGATGGTTGATCCTGCCCCATGAAAGGTCAGTAATGTGTACCAGGCCGTCAACACCACCCAGGTCGATGAATACACCATAAGAAGTGATATTCTTCACAGTGCCTTCCAGTACCTGGCCTTTTTCAAGTTTCGACATGATCTCAGCTTTCTGCTGTTCAAGTTCAGCTTCAATCAATGCTTTATGGGAAACAACTACGTTTTTGTATTCGTGGTTGATCTTTACCACCTTGAATTCCATGGTCTTGTCAACATAAATATCGTAATCACGGATAGGTTTCACATCGATCTGTGAACCCGGAAGGAATGCTTCAATACCAAACACATCAACTATAAGCCCACCTTTGGTTCTGCATTTTACATAACCATTGATGATCTCATCTTTTTCAAATGCGGCATTGATCCTGTCCCATGATTTAAGGATCCTGGCTTTCTTATGCGAAAGGAGGAGTTGCCCGGAAGGGTCTTCCTGGTTTTCCACATAAACTTCAATAGTATCACCTATTTTAAGGTCAGGATTGTAACGGAATTCGTTCAGCGCAATGACACCATCAGATTTGAATCCGATGTTCACAACCACTTCACGGTTGTTCATTGCCACCACAGTACCGTCGATCACTTCGTGTTCGACGATTGAGCTCATGGTCTTATTGTAGATCTCCTCAAGGTCAGCCCTCTCCTTTTCAGTGTATGCATCGGCTTTTTTGCCAGTCACACTCCAGTCGAAATCATCATCGTCATCTGAATCTGCAGCCTTTTTTGCTGCCGGTTTCTTTTTGGCTTTAGGTTTCTTTTCAGTTTCCTCTTCCTCCACAACGGTGGCAGATTCAACAACTTCTTCAGCTAC
>JAGLEK010000076.1 GCA_023145125.1 Bacteroidales bacterium
CACCTTGAGCGAAGCCGAAGGGTGGGTTTCTCCTACTTCTTCTTGGCAGTAGTTGGACGGCTGATGATCTTCACAGTCATCTCATCCTTTTTGGCATCATAGTCGAGATGCACGGTATCGTCTTCCGATAATTTGTGCTTAATGAGCTCTTCCGCCAGGACATCTTCCACATATTTCTGGATCGCACGCTTCAACGGCCTTGCACCAAATTGCGGATCCCAACCTTTTTCAACGATCTGCTCCTTGGCCTTTTTGGTGATCTTGATCTTATAGCCAAGTCCGTGGATCCTTTCATAAAGCTGTTTCAATTCAATTTCGATGATCTTGTAAATATCCTCCTTTTCGAGGTTTTCAAAGATCACTACATCATCGATCCTGTTCAGGAATTCAGGGGCAAAAGACTTTTTAAGCGCATTTTCGATAACCCCTTTGGTATAGGACGCCCTGCTGGCCTTTTTAGTTTCTGTACTAAAACCAACACCCTGTCCGAAATCCTTCAGCTGCCTTGAGCCGATGTTAGAAGTCATGATAATGATAGTATTCTTAAAGTCTACCTTCCGCCCGAAGCTGTCGGTGAGTACTCCATCATCCAATACTTGCAGCAGCAGGTGAAATACATCGGGATGGGCCTTTTCAATTTCGTCCAGCAGGACGATAGAGTAGGGCTTTCTTCTAACCTTTTCGGTGAGTTGCCCGCCCTCTTCGTATCCAACATATCCCGGAGGGGCACCAACCAGCCTTGAAACAGCAAACTTCTCCATGTATTCGCTCATGTCAACCCTTACCAATGCATCCTCAGTGTCGAAGAGATATGTGGCCAGCACTTTGGCAAGATGTGTTTTACCAACACCGGTCGGGCCGAGGAAAATAAAAGTACCGATGGGCTTGTTCGGGTCTTTGAGCCCGGCCCTGTTCCTGCGGATGGCTTTTACGACCTTGGTAATGGCTTCAGGCTGCCCGATCACAGAGCCGGCCATGTCATTTTCCATGTTCAGCAGACGGTCACTTTCGTTCTTTGCAATCCTTTGAATCGGAATGCCGGTCATCATGGCTATCACTTCTGCTACATTCTCTTCTGATACTGTTTCGCGATGGATCTTAGATTCTTCTTCCCACTCCTTTTTGGCCTTGTCCAGGTCAGTATTGAGTGTACGTTCCATATCACGGTACTCTGCCGCTTCTTCAAACTTCTGGCTGTTTATGGCCAGGGTCTTCTTGTTCTTCACTTCTTCGATACGGTTTTCGACGTCGATGATCTCCGCAGGGACGTGAATATTGGTGATATGCACCCTCGACCCGGCCTCATCCATAGCATCGATGGCCTTATCCGGGAGGAAACGGTCGCTCATATACCTGTTGGTCAGGTGGACACAGGCTTTCAGGGCATCATCAGTATATTTTACCAGGTGGTGGTCTTCATATTTTTCTTTGATGTTCTGAAGTATCTCAATGGTTTCCTCCGGGCTTGTTGCGTCAACGAGCACCTTTTGGAAACGGCGTTCCAGGGCACCGTCTTTTTCAATGTACTGCCTGTACTCATCTAGGGTGGTGGCACCTATGCATTGGATCTCACCGCGTGCCAGGGCAGGTTTGAACATATTGGATGCATCCAGTGATCCGGAGGCGTTTCCTGCCCCTACGATAGTATGTATTTCATCGATGAAGAGGATGATATCCGGATTTTTTTCCAGCTCATTCAATACTGCTTTCATCCTTTCCTCGAACTGTCCGCGATATTTTGTGCCTGCCACAAGGGAGGCGAGATCAAGGGTGATAATACGCTTTCCAAACAGTGCACGTGATACTTTTCTTTCTATGATACGGCTGGCGAGGCCTTCTGCAATAGCTGATTTGCCAACGCCTGGTTCACCGATAAGGATAGGGTTGTTCTTTTTCCTGCGACTGAGTATCTGGGCTATGCGCTCAAGCTCACTTTGGCGCCCTACGATGGGATCCAGCCTGCCTTCTTCCGCTGCCCGTGTGATATCTCTTCCGAAATTATCCAGCACCGGGGTTTTTGACTTGGAATCGGAGATCTTCTTGATATTTCCACCAAAGCCGCGGCCACCATCATCCATCTCGTCGTCAGGGGCATCCTCTGACAGCTCATCTATAGGCTCGACACTGGGCAGGTCCTGATCGCGGGTGCTGATAGTTTTCAGCTCATCCTTTACCATGCCATATTCAACACCGTATTTCTTGAAGGTCCTGCTTACAAGGTTATCTTCATCCTTTAATATAGAAAGGAGCAGGTGTTCAGTACCTATCAGTTCGCTCTTGAACATCTTGGCTTCAAGGTATGTGATCTTGAGAGCGCGTTCTGCCTGCTTAACCAGCGGAATATTTTCGGGTTTCGTATTGTTCTGTTCAGGGTTGGCAATGGATTTTTCAATGGTACTGCGCATCAGTGGCAGGTCGAGGCCAAAGTATAGCATGATCTGAACAGCCATACCTTCTCCCTCACGGAGAATACCGAGCAGCAGATGTTCCAGCCCGATATAATCATTACCTAACCTCATGGCTTCTTCACGGCTGTATGTCAGCACATCCTTAACCCTCTGAGAAAACTTAGCTTCCATTTTGATAATTACCTGTTATTATTATGTTTCATTAGTTTAACAAATAAAACAACGGTCGGGTTCAATTGTTAAAACTGATTTAGGGCCGAACTTAATAAAAATTATTGAAAACCGGCCTTTTTCAATGCTCAAAGATACTCACAGCCTGCATGAAACAGGCCTGATTTAAGCATATACTTATCAACAGTTTTCTGTTAAAAATATTGCATGCCAAAATCAACGCTAATTCCTATATTTTCACTACTTTCGTGCCTTATAGAAAGAACAGTGATTTTGTAGTTGAAAAATAAATTCTGAGGACAATGCGTGAAGGGGAAAAAATAGTAAAAGTTAACATAGAACAGCAGATGAAATCAGCCTACATCGACTACTCGATGTCGGTGATCGTTTCAAGGGCGCTTCCTGATGTCAGGGATGGCCTGAAGCCTGTTCACAGAAGAGTTTTGTATGGAATGCTAGACCTTGGAGTCCTTTCCAACAGGCCTTATAAAAAATCGGCAAGGATAGTAGGGGAGGTGCTGGGTAAGTATCATCCGCATGGCGATTCATCAGTATATGATACCATGGTGAGGATGGCCCAGGACTGGTCATTGCGTTATCCGCTCGTCGACGGGCAGGGTAACTTTGGTTCTATCGATGGCGACAGCCCGGCGGCCATGCGTTATACAGAAGCCAGGATGAAAAAGATCGCCGAAGAAATGGTGGGCGACCTGGATAAAGGTACAGTCGATTTCCAGTTGAACTTCGACGACTCCCTGGAGGAACCGACAGTGCTTCCTGCAGCCATTCCTAATTTGTTGGTGAACGGAGCCTCGGGGATTGCCGTGGGGATGGCCACCAATATGGCGCCGCATAACCTTACTGAGGTTATAAACGG
>JAGLEK010000077.1 GCA_023145125.1 Bacteroidales bacterium
TCCAGCATCCAGCATCCAGTATCTTCATACGGAGATATTCTTCAGCTTACTGATAGTCTCCACAGGATCATCAGATCCAAAAACCGTATTCCCTGCAACCAGAACATCAGCTCCGGCACGGATGAGATCTACTGCATTGCTGAGGTTCACGCCGCCATCCACTTCGATGACGGCATTGGAGCCGGTCTTGGCGATGAGCTCTTTCAGCCTTTCGATCTTGACAATGGTATTCTTAATGAATTTTTGTCCGCCAAAGCCGGGGTTTACCGACATCAGCATCACCAGGTCGACATCGGCCAGGATATCTTCCAGGACATATACAGAGGCATGAGGGTTAAGGACCACGCCGGCCTTAAGGCCCAGTGCTTTTATGGCTTGAATGGAGCGGTGGAGGTGCTGGCAGGCCTCATAGTGTACGCTGATAATATCGGCCCCCACTTCCTTGAAACGTTCGAAGTAACGGTCGGGCTCGATGATCATAAGGTGCACGTCCAGAGGTTTTTTAGCATATTTATTGATCTGCTTTATCACCGGGAAACCGAAGGAAATGTTGGGCACGAACACACCGTCCATCACATCAATATGAAACCAGTCGGCCTCGCTGCTGTTGATCATTTCTATATCCCTTTGCAGGTTTGCAAAGTCGGCCGAAAGAATGGATGGTGCAATCAGGTGTGGCATATTCGTTTTTTTTGTAAAAGTAAAAAATCTGCACAAAAAAAGCGGGACAAGCCCGCTTTAATTACCCAAGATAGGTTTTGAGTATTTTACTTCTTGACGTGTGCTTTAGCCGTCTTATTGCTTTTTCTTTTATCTGCCTTACGCGCTCACGAGTGAGGTCGAACTTTTCGCCGATCTCTTCAAGCGTCATAGGGTGTTTGCTGTTCAGCCCGAAATATAATCTAACCACATCGGCTTCCCTGGGAGTAAGTGTCGAGATGGCCCTGTCGATCTCCTTTTTAAGGGATTCGTAGAGCAGCTGTGACTCCGGTGTTGAGGAATCGTCGCTTCTCAGCACATCATACATATTGTTATCCTCATCCTGCACCAGCGGGGCATCCATAGATACATGCCTCCCTGCGTTCTTCATGGATTCCTTTACCTCGTTCTCGGTGATCTCCAGCAATGTTGCTATCTCGCCGACATTAGGTTCACGTTCGTGTTCCTGTTCCAGCCTGGCGTATGCTTTGTTGATCTTATTGATAGAACCGATCTTGTTCAGCGGCAGCCTTACGATCCTTGATTGTTCGGCCAGGGCCTGAAGTATCGACTGGCGTATCCACCATACGGCATAGGAGATGAATTTAAAGCCCCTGGTCTCATCAAAGCGCTGTGCGGCCTTGATCAGTCCGAGGTTTCCTTCGTTGATGAGGTCGGGAAGGCTGAGCCCCTGGTTCTGGTACTGCTTTGACACAGACACCACAAACCTGAGGTTTGCCTTGGTAAGCTTTTCAAGGGCGATCCTGTCACCCTGCTTGATACGTTGGGCTAGAGCTACTTCTTCGTCGGCAGTGATAAGCTCTACTTTTCCAATCTCCTGTAAATACTTATCAAGGGATGCAGTTTCTCTGTTAGTTACCTGCTTAGTAATTTTTAGTTGCCTCATATACCAGTGTTCCTGTTTTTTTTATTCACTGATCTGATATTTAGCCACTGAAGCGTTTTACAGGTCGTAAAACTTCAGGCTTGTAACCGTACCAGTGGCTTCTTATACGTAAAGCCACCGGCGGTGTTACACTAATTTTCAGGTTTTTGTTCGGGTTTGGGCAGCAGCACTTTGCGTGATAATTTCAGCTTTCCGGTCTTGGGGTCAAGTCCGATGAGCTTCACTTCCAGTTCCTGTCCAACCTCCAGTACTTTCTCGACGTCCTCGGTGCGTTTCCAGTCGATCTCAGAAATGTGGAGCAAACCGTCTTTTCCGGGAAGGACCTCGACGAAAGCACCAAAGTTGGTGATCGTTTTAACCTTTCCTGTGTAGACTGTGCCCACTTCCGGTACTGCAATGATCATCTTGATCCTGTCTTTTGCAGCTTCGATCGATTCTTTATCAGCAGAAGAAATAGCAACATGGCCAAATTCACCTTCTTCCTCAATGGTGATAGTAGTATTTGTTGTGGCCTGGATATCCTGGATCACTTTTCCTCCGGGTCCGATGATGGCACCAATAAATTCTTTTGGTACGATCATTTGCTCAATTCTCGGAACGAAAGGTTTATAGTCTTCACGTGGTTCTGCGATGGTCTTGGCCATCTCGTCGAGGATGTGGACCCTGCCTTTACGGGCTTGTTCCAGCGCTTCCTCGAGGATCTTATATGAAAGTCCTTCTACTTTAATGTCCATCTGGCAAGCGGTGATCCCGTCGCGGGTACCGGTTACTTTGAAGTCCATGTCGCCGAGGTGGTCTTCATCACCAAGGATATCTGAAAGTACAGCATATTTGTCGCTTTCCGGATCAGCGATCAGCCCCATGGCGATCCCTGAAACAGGTTTCTTGATCTTTACACC
>JAGLEK010000078.1 GCA_023145125.1 Bacteroidales bacterium
ATTTCTTATTTCTTATCTCTTATTCCCCAAGCGTCCCAATCTGCTCCTCAATAACCTTGATCCTGGCTTCAGCGTCGGCTTTTTTCTGATTTTCTTTTTCAACCACCTGCGGTGGAGCATTATCCACGAAGCGCTTATTGGAAAGTTTCTTATCTACACTGAACAGAAATCCCCGTGTATATTTCAATTCTGCTTCAAGCTTTTCAATTTCAGCAGAAATATCCAGGGTGCCTTCCAGGGGAACATAAAACTCCGTTGACCTGACAATGAATGAAACTGCTCCTTCTACCTTAATATCTGTATATGATAACTCAGAAAGCTTGCACAGCTTTAGCACAACCGGATCGAAGGCGGTTTTGGCTTGTTCGCCGGCATTCTTTTTGATCAGCAGGCTGATCTCGTCTTTATTAGGAATATTTTTCTCCATCCGCAGCTTGCGAACCCCCATGATCACTTCTCTCACGAAATCAAATTCCAGGAGAATATCCTTATCTGCTTTCACAGCCTCAGGCATCTCTGCAACCATCAAACAATCTTTATCATCCCGTTCTGCAAGATGATGCCAGATCTCTTCAGTGATAAAGGGCATGAAAGGATGCAGTATCCTCATCAGGTCCTCAAAGAAAGCAAGCGTTGCTTTCAATGTATGCGGGTCGATAGCTGTCTGGTATGGCGGTTTGATCATTTCCAGGTACCAGGAGCAAAAATCATCCCATACCAGTTTATAAACAGCCATCAGGGCATCGGAGATCCTGTATTTTACGAAATGATCCTCAATAAGGCCCAATGTCTCATTCAGCTTATTTCCGAACCATTCTATCGAGATCTTTGCTGCATCAGTCTGTTCCAGCTTTTCATCTACTTCCCATCCTTTAACAAGCCTGAGGGCATTCCAGATCTTATTGCTGAAATTCCTGCCCTGCTCGCAAAGTGCTTCATCAAAGGGGAGGTCATTCCCGGCCGGTGAGGTCAGCAACATTCCAACCCTGACGCCGTCGGCCCCGTATTTCCCGATCAACTCAATGGGGTCGGGTGAATTCCCAAGGGATTTCGACATTTTTCTTCCCTGCTTATCACGCACTATACCGGTGAGATAAACATTTTTAAAGGGGATCTCATTCCTGTACTCAAGGCCGGCCATGATCATTCTGGCAACCCAGAAAAACAGTATCTCCGGTGCTGTTACGATATCATTGGTCGGATAGTAGTAGTTAACATCCTTATTATCAGGATAACGGATGCCATCGAACACTGAAATAGGCCACAGCCATGAAGAAAACCATGTATCCAGCACATCTTCATCCTGCCGCAGGTCATCAAGGGTGAGGCTGTTATTTTTCGTTGCTGCTATTGCACTGATGAGAGCTTCTTCTTTGCTTTCGGCAACAAATACATCCCCATCGGGGAGATAATAGGCCGGGATACGCTGCCCCCACCATAGCTGCCTGGAGATACACCAATCCCTGACATTTTCCATCCAGTGGCGATAGGTATTCTTGAATTTTTTGGGGTGAAATTTGATGGTGTCATTCATCACCACTTCCAGGGCAGGCTTCGCCATGTCTTCCATCTTAAGGAACCATTGAAGCGAAAGTTTTGGTTCGATAACTGCATCAGTCCTTTCAGAGTAGCCGACCTTGTTCACATAGTCTTCAACCTTGGCCAGGTGCCCCTGTGCTTCAAGGTCCTTCATGATCTCTTCCCGTACATCAAAGCGGTCTTTACCAATATACAGCTCAGCTGCTTCACTCATGGTACCATCATCGTTAAAGATGTCGATACTCTTGAGTTTATGGCGCATTCCGATCTCATAGTCGTTGATATCATGTGCGGGGGTGATCTTCAGGCAGCCGGTACCGAATTCAGTATCCACATAATCGTCGAAGATCACCGGCACCACCCTGTTCACCAGCGGGATGATCACTTTCTTATCTTTAAGATGTGCGAAACGCTTGTCGCCGGGGTTCACACAAACAGCAGTATCCCCGAGAATGGTTTCCGGCCGTGTAGTGGCTATGGTCACCCATTCATCTTCTGTTCCTTCTATCTTATACCTCAGGTAATACAGCTTTGATTGCAGTTCCTTATGGATCACTTCTTCATCAGAGAGTGCCGTCAGTGCTTTCGGATCCCAGTTCACCATACGGACACCGCGGTATATCAGACCTTTATTATATAAGTCGACAAAGACCTTGATAACAGATTCGTATAAAGCCTCATCCATGGTAAAACGTGTCCTGTCCCAATCGCAGGAAGCACCCAAACGTTTGAGTTGTTCAAGAATGATCCCGCCATGTTTTTCACGCCATTTCCATGCATGTTCGAGGAACTCTTCCCTGCTCAGGGTAGCCTTATCGATCCCCTGCTTTTGCAAAAAGGCAACTACCCTTGCTTCAGTAGCGATGGAAGCATGGTCGGTCCCCGGAAGCCACTCTGTATTATATCCCTGCATACGTGCGCGACGGACCAGCACATCCTGCAGCGTATTGTTGAGCATATGGCCCATATGAAGTACACCGGTTACATTGGGTGGTGGTATCACGATGGTAAAAGCTTCCCTTTCGTCGGGTTCAGATTTAAAATAGCCTTTATCCATCCAGCATGAATACCATTTTTCCTCCACTTTGGCAGGACTATATTTACTGGGAATTTCCGTCATAATGTTCCGTTAAATGAAGTGGCAAAATTAGTAAAAATATGATTTGTATAAATGTTGTCCGGGCAAAAAGAAAAGGCACCGGACAAATAAATATCCAGTGCCTTAGCAGAATTATATGTAGAAGCGGAACTTAGTCCGCCGGGATAGGCTTATTCGCCCTCTTTACAGTTTTTCCCTTTCTGCATCAAACCTAACAACTCTTTAGTGAAGAAGTTTGAAAAGTCAATTTCACCTTTTACATAAACCATCATTACGTCATGGCTTTCCCTAACCAGCAGGACAGCTTCGCGGATCAATCCATCCTCCATCTGATTATAATAGAAACTCACATCTTCATTATCGCCAGAGTGAACACGTATTATTTCTATGTAATCTTCATGTTGCAAAACATCCATTGCTTCTAAATAGAAGTCGTCACGTATTGATGCCGTTGTGGACGCTGAATCGCATGAAATGATCTTGATTATGTCAAGCTGAGCCAGTGCTTTTTCAATCTTCTCCCCTTCAAGTTGGAATTCTGCATTGAATTCCTCTGATCCCGGTTCGATTGTCTGTATGCTGATGCCCTCAGTCTTTGCCTGCTTTTTAATAAACTTCTCTACGGGCGACTTTTTGGCATAGGCAGTGATCGTAAATACTGCCAGCAGTGTAAATATTAATACTCTCATGGTTGAAAAGTTTCAATATTATTCTTCGTCTTCGTCGTGGTCGTGATCACCACCGAATTTCCCCATTTGCTGTATGCCCATACTCTGTGACACTTTGGAAATGGTTTCCATGTCCATATCGCCGAAGATGCTGATAAAACCGGCTTCATCATCTGATTCGATCAGGACAAGGAATTCTTTAAAGATATCTCCATCCTGCCGGGCAACAAAGCGTACTTTTTCATCTTTTTCGTCGACCACCATCAATTCTGCAAAGCCATCCAGGTCGAAGGCCTCCAGATCATTCTTGAATGCATTGAAATCAGCGTTCCCTTCGGTACCATTTTCATACATCACGATCCTGATGAATTGAAGATTTGCCATGGCATCTTTCATTTCATTCATTTCCTCGGCGTCGTCACCTTCAAAATTCATCTGGGCGATCATCCCGAAGAGTTCCTTGGTAATATGGACAGTGGTAAATCCGTCCTTACCGCTGTATTTTTCATAAAGTTTTTCAGTCACGCTTTCCTGTGCTTGTGCAAAAGGAGCAAGAAAAGCGATTGTCAATAATGTAATAATGAACTTTTTCATTGTTTTAAGCTATTAGGCACCCTTAAGGTGCAGGGTTTGTAATTAATTTTGTTATCTGGTTGAATCTTGATATCGGTGTTGCTTTTTTCACTCCGTCATCAAACTTGTTTACAGTGTTCAGATTTTTCATTCCTTCATCGAAGCGGGCCACTTTACCGAGTGGGTTGGCGCCCTGATTAAACTTAGCAGAAACAAAATACAGAATACGGCTTGCTTCTGTAAATGCAATGTCGGCTTCGTGTTCGTCATAACGGGTGCTGTTGGTAAATGGATCGAAGCGGACAAACAAAGTAATGAGTATCAGAATGCTTGCCGCTACGCCGCTGATGTATAAAATATATGCACGCCGGGAAGTTTTTTTGCTTCGCTCACGATTTTCAATCTCCTTGAATAAAACTTCATCAAAATCGCCAGGAAGTTCCTCCGTGCTTTCTTTATCGTAAAGTCCAAACTGCTCCCTGAGTTCAACAAGGTGTGCAGGAAGATCTTCCTTTTGGAAAAACTCCCTGAGCGTACGCTCCTCTCCCAGGGACGTATCGCCCTCGAAGTACTTTTCCAGTAGTTTTTCAATTATTTGAGAACTCATAACTATTAATTTTTATCAGGGTATCTCTGATTTTTTTTCTGGCCCGCGACAGGCTGACCCTCACATTGTTCAGGCTCAATCCCGTAATTTCAGCGATCTCATCAAAATCACTTCCTTCCACATCCCGCAGGTGAATCACCATGCGCTGTTGCTCAGGCAATGCATCCATGGCCATTTTTACCAACCTGATGGTATCACTGGTCTCGGTTCTTGTATATGGAGTTGTGTTATCGGGCATTTCTCTTGTTTCATCAAATGTTTCTTTTCTTGAGGCGGGTGATTTAAGCTTGTCCAGGCAAAGGTTTCTTGTCATGGTCATCGCAAATGCTTCAATGCTTCTGTATTCGCTTAGATTGTCCCGCTTCGTCCACAAACGAAGAAAGATATCCTGTACCACATCCTGCGCTTCTTCAACATCTCCCAGCAGTCGCAGGGCAAAACGGTAAAGTTTGTTCTTTACCGGCAGCACTTCTGATTTGAACTCTTCGCTTGTCAT
>JAGLEK010000079.1 GCA_023145125.1 Bacteroidales bacterium
ATAGGGTCAGTGATGGTCCCTGCGTTTAACTCACCTGACTCAATACTACTGACAGCACCGGTCTTGTCTTCTTTCTTTTGCACTCCATAGCCAATCACGATAACTTCATCCAATGCTTCAGCATCGCTCTCCATGGCTATATTTATCGTAGTATTGGGCTGTACGGTAATCTCCTGGCTTGCATAAGAGATATATGAAATCACCAATATCGTATTAGGATCGACCGTAAGAGTAAATTTACCGTCAATATCAGTAGTTGTCCCGGTTGTTGTTCCTTTGATCAGAACAGATGCACCAGGAAGCAAAGAGCCGTCATCCGCATCAGTGATCGTTCCGCTAACTACCCCTTGCTGGGCATAACCCACCGGTATGAGCAATACAAGGAACATGATGGACAGCATGAATCTATAAGCAATTTTTCTTGTCATAAATACTATTTTAAAATTGTAAATACATACAAATTATAAACGCATTGCTTTAAGCCAATTACTTAAATAAAACAATAAATGATCAATGTGTTGCAAATTTAACCTTAATTTAATAGTAATGCAACTCTATGTCAATAGAATATGTGATATTTATACTTACTTCTAAATAAAATAAGAATGCGAGATACCTGCATAAAACAGGCTGATCAGTATAAATATCAGAATGAAAAAACGCCGGCTCTTCATTGTTGAAGAAGGTATGTTAACGACATATTACTCATCAAGACCAACAAACACACGGTATCCCCAGGCCTCCATCGTCATAGGTTCATCAGAAACAATCTGAACGGTTTCACCGCTAAACCAGTCTTTCATGGTTTTCTCTTTCCCCTTGAAATTGAGGGTGAAATCTGAAGGAGCATCAGACAGGTTGGTAAGTACCAACACGATATTCTCACCCTTCTTGCGGATAAAGGCATACACTGATTCATTACCGGGAGTTTCCAGTCTTCTCATTTTCCCTCCTCCTGCACCGCTACGGAGGGCAGGATTTTCTTTTCGCAATTGCCCGAGTTTTTTATAGAATTCGCTGAGCGGATAATCAGCCCAGTCAACACTGTCTTTATCAAAAAACAGCAATCGCCTGTCAAATCCTGCTTCCTGCCCGGTATATATCATTGGCATGCCCGGCCAGGTATACGTCAGCACTGCAAAAGCAGGTACTGCATCACCCATACGCTCATATTCGGTACCATTCCATGAGTTTTCATCATGATTGGTAATAAAAGTCATACGATAAGCATCTTCGGGGAACTTTTGGTCGTGCTTCCCGAAATACTCATCTATATCCTTCACATTCTTTTTCCCTTTCGCAACATCATTCATCAGATGATGGAGTTCCCATGCATACGACATATCAAATGCATTTTCATGGTGCTCCACTTGTTCAGATTCAGCGAGCATGAAAACATCTTTGATCTTATCCAGCTCTGCCCTTGCCTGATCCCAGAATTCTACAGGCACTTCACCTGCTACATCGCAGCGATAGCCATCAATATAAGCTTCCGTGATCCAGAATTTCATGGCTTCTATCATAGCCATTTGCAGTGCCTCGCTATTATAATCGAGTTCAGCCACATCGGTCCAGTCGAAAGGAGCGATCATCTCCCCGTTCTCGTCCCTGGCATACCAATCGGGATGATCTTCGATCCAGGCATGGTCCCATGCAGTATGGTTTGCCACCCAGTCCAGGATGACATACATGCCGAGGCTATGTGCTATATTTACAAGATCTTTAAAGTCTTCCATGTTCCCATACTCAGGATTCACTGCGACATAATCCTGCACCGAATAATAGCTGCCCAGGGAACCCTTCCTGTTCTTCTCCCCTATCGGATGCACAGGCATTAGCCAGATTATATCCACACCAAGTTCCTTCAGCCGTGGCAGATGCTCTTCCAAGGCCTTAAAAGTCCCCTCCGGTGTATACTGGCGCACGTTTACCTCATAGATCACAGCATTTTTGCTCCATGGAGGGTGGATAACATTGCTTTCAGGTGGCAAATTGCCCGCCTTCTTACTTTTGCATCCTGCTAACAGCAGTCCGCCCATCAGAACAACAGCCAGGATAATAATTAAAGATTGTGTAATTAGCATTTTTATTTTCATTGATTATCAGAGTTTTAAACAAGGGTTGCCAACCTTAATAAGGTTGGCAACCCTATAGTGTCAATATATCAAAAGTGCCCGGCTCCAGGGTCACACTTATTTTTCCATCCTGAAAGTCAGGCCTGGAACCAAAATGACTTTGCAGACCTATTTCCAAAAACCTGTCAGGAATTTCAAAAGTAAGGTTTTTTGCCTGTTCACCCTTGTTCATGATCACAATTACGATATCGTCGAAGTATGTCCTGCAATAGGCATAAGCCTGTTCACCTACGAGCAGGGTTTCAAAGTCACCATAAATCAAAGGCAGATTGTTATGCCGCAGTTCTGTGAGTTTCTGAACGGTTTTCAAAACATTAGATTCATGTTCATTCAGTGCATCAAAGCGCATCATGCGCCGGCAGTCAGGGTCGTTACCGCCTGGCATCCCGATCTCGTCACCATAATAAATAACAGGCAATCCGGGTATGGTCAGATTAAATGCGAAAAGCATTTCAGTTACTTTATACCCGGCTACATCACCCACGCCAATCTCTCTTGTCCAGCCGGCCATCTTTGCATCCTCATCGAAGCGCAGATCTCCACCTGCATAGGAAGTAAAACGTCCGCGGTCCTGATTGCCACTGATATATCCCATCAGGTTGTGAGCGCCATAATACTGCAGGCTTTCTTTAAGTGAGGCATCCAGCCGGCTAAAAGGTTCGTCCGGCCGTATCAGTACTGCCAAAGCATCATCGTACACATTAAAATCGAACTGCGCGTCCAGCATACCGGTTCCGACATAACTGCTGATGAGGTCAGGGCCACCATAAGTTTCACCGATCTGAAACAACTGCCTTCCCCCTGCATCCGTTACCTGCTCCTTAAGCTTTTTGGTAAGCGCCCGCCAGAATACTTCCGGGATATGTTTTGTGGCATCGTGCCTGAAACCGTCGAGATCATACTTTGTGATCCAGTAAACTGCCGAGTCGGAAAGCATCTCATACACTTCAGGTTTTGCAAGGTCGAGAGTAGGAAGAAAAACATCAAACCATGTAGTCAGCCTGTATTCATCCCAGCGCTCTGTATTCAGCGAACCATCAGGCAGATAAAGCTCTGTTGCCCAGTCGGAATGCTCCTGATATACAGGATGTTCCTGATGCACATGATTGGCTACGATATCCAATAAAACATTCATATCATTATCATGGGCAAGGCCTACAAGCTCATGCAGGTCTTCCTCAGTGCCATACCTGTCGTCGATGAGCGTAAATGATATTGGCCAGTAACCGTGGTAGCCCGAAAATTTTGATGAAGGTTCCGGCCAGTAGCCAAATGCACCTTCCGGGTTTTTTATTACCGGAGATATCCATATGGTGTTGACGCCAAGGCCTTTAAAATATCCATCCCTGATCTTCTCGCTAATCCCTTTAATGTCACCTCCGTGGTAATCGGCAGCCGGTAGCACTTCCGGGTTATCGAGGGGCCTGTTGTTGGAAGTGTCGGCATCATAGAATCTGTCGACAAAGGCATTATAAAGGATCATGCTATGCATATCGAAGCGGGTGATCATTGCCGGGTCATCAAGGACTTTTCCGTATTCAAGCGGAATAAGCAATTCATTGGACACGCCGGATGCATTCCATGCCCATACCCTGATGAATGAGCGCTGCATCTTTTTCGCTGCTTCCGGGATCTCTATCTCATATTCCCCGGCCTCTTCAAGCTCAATATATTCTTCAGGGAGCCTGATATTCTGCCAGAAAGCCATGAGGCCATCCAACTCCCGCTCAAATCCGATCCCGATATCGTCGTCTTCATATTCATCGGTATATAATACAGGTACTTTTTTAGCAATATCCAATCCTACCGATAAAAGTGAATTAAACCCACCCATATTATTGTCGATCTTGATTTGATTTGCAGGATCAAGGCCTTCCACACCATCAACGACCAGCAGGTACTGATATGTACCGGGATTTAACATAAGTGTAGCCTTCCATATCCCATCTTCAAGTTCAAAATCCGGTCTGCCGGCGGTCCATCCGTTGAATTCCCCACGAACCGTCACATTTTCATATTGCTTATCACCGGGATCGAACAGTAGTTCCACTACCTGCTTTCCCGAACGGAGTAGAAGAATAGATTCGGTGATTCCATTGGCCGTCACATCAAGTGTAAGAATGGCAGGCATTCCGGGGTAAGACAGAAAACGAATGATCCCATCATTCAAACTATACAGGCTATCATTTACTCCGACGATGGTGAAATGCCCGATCTCATCTGTATTCAGATAAAAATCAGACAGGAATATCTCTGTTTGGCCAACATTCAGGCTCACCGGGCTTGCCAGTCCGATAATATTTGATTCCGGGCTAAGCGATGGATATTTATCCACAGTACAAGCCGCGATAGCCATTAACAATGTAAAGAGCAACAAGTATTTTTTCATTTAATTCATTTTTTTTTTGAAATCATGCAAATTTATTTCAATTCTAGGATCAGGGCTGATTTGGGGGGAATCGAAATTGCCGAGATGTCGGCAATATTCAATTGCCCGATTACTTCAAACGCCTGACGCCTGCCTTTGATGCATTCATCAAAACGGTCGAGAGCCGGCATATTCACAGATTGATAGTTATTATTCATTACCACCATGAGTGTTTCGTTTTCATTTATCCTGAAATAAACATATACTCCGGCTTCAGGAATGAAGTGGATCAGCTTTCCATCGTGCGCCACCGAAGCATTCCTGCGCCAGTTTTGAAGCTGCTTCACAAATTGCTGTGCTTCCAGTTGGTTCTCATTCAGGCCTGCACCGCTAAAAGCGTTCACATCGTCACCTTCCCATCCCCCGGGAAAATCTTCACGTATGTGGCCATGGCCCCGATGCTCCTCTCCGCACATCAGTATCTCTGTTCCATAATAAACCATGGGAATACCGCGCGTGGTATAAAAAAAGACAAGGCCCATTTTGTATTTGTTCAGATCCTCCCCCATCACGGTATAATACCTTGACATGTCATGGTTATCAGGAAATATAACATTGTAATAAGGATTATCGTAAAGAAAATCCTGGGAAAGCACATAATACAGCCTGGCCATGCCTTCGGTCCATGATTCAGATTCATGGAATGCCTTATCAACGGAATAATGCAAGGGGAAATCAGTCACACTGGGCAAATGTGAATTATAACCGAAACGTTCACTCTCAGATCCTGAATAATAGGCAGTGATAGCTTCTTTCTGTAACCAGGCCTCCCCTACTATGTTAAAATTGGGATATTCAAGTTTCATGCGCTTCATCCACCTTGCCATGAAAGCCTGGTCCGAATATGGATAAGTATCCATTCGTATTCCATCCAGGCCTGCAAATTCCACCCACCAGATGCTGTTCTGAATCAGGTAATTGGCCAAAAACTCATTTTCCTGGTTCAGGTCCGGCATATTGGTATCGAACCAGCCACTATGCATTTTGATCTTATCGAATTCAGCAGCATGAGGGTCTGAGTTGACAGGCGCACGAAAATTTG
Source organism: Bacteroidales bacterium (assembly GCA_023145125.1). GTDB lineage: Bacteria > Bacteroidota > Bacteroidia > Bacteroidales > B18-G4 > B18-G4. The sequence continues at coordinate 5,606 of JAGLEK010000079.1, forward strand.
ACCGGGTGAATTCCGGCCATTGGTGGACCCAGTCTTCCGAAGGAAGGCTTTCCACCCACCAGTGCCCGTGCCCGCAATGGTTGAATACCATATCCATGATCACCCTGATACCCAGATCATGGCAATCACCAATAAACTGAACATAGTCAGCATTGGTTCCGAATCGCGGATCTACCTTATAGAAATCCGTGATAGCATAGCCATGATAAGAATAATTCGGATTATTATTCTCCAGCACAGGGTTCAGCCAGATGGCAGTAAACCCCATTTCTGCAATATAATCAAGGTGATCCGAAACTCCTTTCAGGTCACCACCATGACGCCCGTCTCTATTATTTCTATCGGCCTTTTCAAGCATCCCGGGCATGTCATCATTAGCAGGGTCACCATTTGAAAAGCGATCAGGCATAGCCAGTAAGATCACATCCTCCGGCCCAAACCCGCTCCTTTCCGCAGAAAGGTTTTCCCTTTCTTTTAGCTCATACTCGTATGTATATCGTACATCCTCATCTCTATCGAAATCGATCCTGAACTTTCCCGGTTCAGCATCCTCGCCAATCCGCAGATCCAGAAAAAGATAATCAGGGTTGTCTGTCTTGCTTACCCCGGCTAATTGCACACCCGGATACACAATCCTCGGGGCAGTGTATGCCACACCTTCTGCATGCACTATCAGTTGCAGCTCAGTCACCTTCATTCCTGTCCACCAGAAGGGAGGCTCGACTTTGGGAGTTTCCTGCGCCAATGTATAGACAGAGATAAGCAGCATTGGTAATATGATTTTAAATAATTTCATCATGGTTGAGGGTTGATGGCCGAAGTTTACAGATATAACACTTTACGGCAAAATTGCGAATTATTCCTGAATCCGGGACCCGGATACTAAATAAAATATTCATCCAAATGCCTTAAAGTTGAACTGCTTGTATTAATTTTACATCCCATTACCTGAGATAATCATGAAAGAACCTAAAAACAAAATAAGACAGATCTGGCAACAGCTATACCCTGATGCTGAACCCGGGATACTCAGCAGTTTCATGAAAAAGCTGGATAAAGTCAAGAATGAGATCAGTTTTCCTCCTCATGAGAAAGAATGGTATAAGGATGCTATTGTATACTCTCTTTATGTTGACCTGTTTAACAAAGATTTTCCGGGATTGGAGAATAAACTTGATTACCTCCAGGACCTGGGCGTCAACTGCCTGTGGCTGCTGCCCATCCTTGACTCCCCCGGTAAGGATGCAGGGTTTGACATTAAGGATTATCGCAGCATCCGCCCCGACCTGCTGGGCCTTCCTCCCGAGTCATCCAATGATGAAAAAGCTGCAGTCTTTGCCGGCTTTCTGGACAAGGCGCATAAAAAAGGGATCAGGGTGATCTTCGATATTGCCATTAACCACACTTCAGACCAGCACCCATGGTTCCTCGAATCGAGAAGTTCTGCTGACAACCCATTCAGGGATTATTATATGTGGGCTGAGGATGACAAGGGCTACAGCGATGCACGTATCATCTTTAAAGGATTATGTGAAAGCAACTGGGAAAAAGACGGCGATCAATATTTCTTCCATCGCTTTTTTGAGTTCCAGCCTGACCTGAACTATCGCAATCCTGATGTACTGATTGCTATGGCTGAGAACCTCATCTTCTGGCTGAAGCTTGGCGTCGATGGTTTCCGTGCCGACGCTATCCCCTATCTTTGGAAAGAAGAAGGCACCGATTGTGAAAACCTGTCCCAAACCCACATGTTAGTGAAGTTTTTCAGGGCAGTGATCGATCATATCAGGCCACAAACACTATTGCTTGCCGAAGCCTGTCAGAAACCTAATGAGGTTGTAAAGTATTTTGGTGAAGGGGATGAGTGCCATGCCGGATACCATTTTCCGCTCATGCCACAGATGTTCAAAGCCCTGCACATGCAAAACAGCTCTCCGGTAGCAAATGTGCTCAGCAAAGAAGTGACGCCTGACATTCCGAAGGAAAGCCAATGGTTTACCTTTCTCCGTTGTCACGATGAGCTCAGCCTTGAGCTGGTATATGTGACGGAAGAGGACCGTAAATACATTCACGACAATTACTGTTTGAAGCCCGAGTGGAATTTCCGCCTGGGACAGGGTGTGTCGGCAAGGCTGTCTGAACTGATGGAGCGGGATCCTGCCATGATAGCCCTTGCCTATGCAATGATGCTGTCTCTCCCCGGCACACCGGTTATTTACTACGGGGATGAATTCGGGAAGTTCAACGACCGGGAGTATTATGAAGAAATGATCAAGCTGACAGGCAAGGACGACACACGTTTCCTGGTGCGGGGTAAACTCAACTGGGATCAGATCGAGAGCGAACTGGATAATCCCGGATCTTTTTCCTCTGAAGTATACAGGCAGATAAGCAAGCTGATAAATACACGTAAAAAATACCCGGTATTTGGGAGGGGTATACTTGAAATGATTGATGTATCCGACACTGATGGAAACAATGTACATGAAGTCATGGGATACCACAGGACATATTCATGCAACAGCATCCTGGTATTGTTGAATTTATCAGATAAGGAAAAACATGTCAGCCCGCCCACTGCCAGAATAAAAACATCTAAGCAGGATATGCTCGGGCAAGCAGTTATTATTGATGAGGGAAATAAATCCCTTAGAATTCCGGCAAAAGGATATTACTGGTTTTTTGTTTAATAAAAAGCAGATGAAAGAAAGACTTTTCGATGCGGTCATATTCGACCTCGACGGCGTGATAACACAAACAGCATTGGTACACAGCCAGGCCTGGAAGCAGATGTTTGACCAATATCTTCATGAAAGAGAAGAAAAATACGGGGAGGCTTTTCATGAATTTTCCCATCAGGAGGATTATTTGCCATATGTTGATGGTAAACCACGTTATAAAGGTGTTCAGTCATTCTTTGAATCCAGGGGCATCGACCTTCCTTTTGGGGAACCCGAAGACTCTCCTGACCTGGAAACTGTCTGTGGCATCGGGAACAGGAAAAATATTGCCTTCAACCGAATATTGGAAGAGGATGGAGTTAAGGAGTACCCTTCCACCGTTGAACTTATCCACACCCTGAAAGATAGAGGCATACATGTTGGCGTGGCTTCATCCAGCAAAAATTGCAAGCAGGTGCTTGAGGCAGTCGGATTGCTCGACATAATGGAAACCCGCATTGATGGTGTGGTATCAGCGGAACTTGGGCTTAATGGCAAGCCGGAACCGGATATTTTCACAACTGCAGCCAACAAAATGGGTGTTAGCTGCGACCGGGCCGTTGTT
>JAGLEK010000008.1 GCA_023145125.1 Bacteroidales bacterium
AAGGGACAGATCCCAAGGAACTGGGCTAAAACAATATTTGAAACAAATATGGCACCGATGATTATACCGAAATATTCCATGTTCTTATATTATGTTGTTTTTCTCAATTTGTTGATCAATGCGATAAGGTAGCCAAGTACAATGAAGGCACCCGGTTGCAGGATGAATATCAGGATGGCATCCCCTGTGGTAAATTTCACATCGAAGATGGATCCGTTTCCCAGCATCTCCCTTACCGAACCCAGCAGGGTAAGCGCAAATGTAAATCCCAGTCCCATTCCCAGGCCATCTATCGTTGATGATAAGAAACTCTGCTTGGATGCAAATCCTTCCGCACGGCCAAGTACCAGGCAGTTAACAACGATCAGGGGAATAAATATCCCGAGTGTATCGAAAAGTGCCGGTGTATAAGCCTGCATCACCAGTTCAACGATAGTCACGAAGGAGGCAATGATCACAATAAATGAAGGGATCCTGACCTTATCCGGGATAAAGCTTTTGACGGACGTTACAACCATGTTTGAAGCAACCAGCACAAAAGTCGTTGCCAGTCCCATGCCCATCCCGTTTATGGCTGATGAAGTTACAGCCAGGGTGGGACAAAGTCCGAGCAGCAATACAAATACTGCATTCTCCTTAATAAATCCTTTGGTAAAATTTTGCCACTGATTCATTATTCGGTTCCTCCTTCTTTTTTAACAGATTCGAAAGTAGCGTTGGCCCTTCTGATTGCATCACACACTGCCCTGGAACTGATGGTAGATGCTGTGATGGCATCGACCTGGCCACCATCTTTAGTAACATAAAGGCTGAATTTGGCGGGGTTTTTCCCGGCAAACTGCCCATTGAATTTTTCGCCTGTCATCTTGGTTCCCAATCCGGGTGTTTCCTTTTGCTGGGTAACCACCGTACTATCGATGGTCCCATCCGGCAGAAATCCCACCATAAGCTGGATCTGTGTAGGATCATAGCCCTGGTTAGAAAATGTCGACACGGCCACACCAATTAATTTCCCGCTTTCAAAAGCCTGATGAAACTCCAGTGAATCCTGGTTTCCATTACCTGCTGTCAGCTCAGGGTCGGCAGGTATCTGCACCTTGAAGCTGTTCAGGGAATCGAAGGTGGGCAAAACAAGTTTGATGGCCCTTTCGCGTGCCGCCTTTTTAGCTGCTGCGATTGGCTCCAGGGTCAGGTTATATATCGAACCCAGCGCCAGGGAGGCCACCACGGTGATGATCGTCAGCGTCAGCACCATGTTGATGAAGGATGATTTAACTTTCTTGGCCATTTATCTATATTATTATCTATTGTACAATTTAAGCTGCCTTGATAGTTTCACCAAAAAGTTTTGGCTTAAGCCATCGGTTAAGTAGTGGTGTAAAGGCGTTCATGATCAGGATGGCAAATGAAACCCCTTCGGGGTACGCCCCCCATATCCTGATCAATATTGTGATCACCCCGCAGCCGATCCCAAACACGATCTGCCCCCAGGGGCTGATGGGTGAAGAAACCATATCTGTTGCCATGAAAAAGGC
>JAGLEK010000080.1 GCA_023145125.1 Bacteroidales bacterium
GCAATTCTGCTCCAGCGACTGTGCGGCAACCACCGATCCCAGATCGTCTGCTTTCTGCCATAGCTCGCAGGCTTCAGCTTTTTCTCCTTTTACAAAAAACAGCCAGGCTTTGTTATAATAATTGTCGGCATATTCCGGGTCGAGATGTATGGCAGCATCAAAGTCTTCCTGTGCCATTCCCAGGTATTTCCGGTCATACGATGCCAGTGAGGCATATATAATGCCCCGGTTGCTGTATGCGAGCATATATTGCGGGTTATAGACAAGCGTAGAGTCGTAATCCTGCACGGCATTACGAAAGTAAATAAATGCATTTCGGACCATGTTCTCATTATTGCTGCGCTGGCCATCAAGGTGTTTCTTCTCGGCAATGCTCTGCATGATATTGCCCCGGTAAAAATATGCCAGTGCTTTTGAAGATGCTGATTCACTGAGTATAACAGCTTGCGTGAGCAGTGTTTCCCCATTTTTCCAGTAAGTGCATTGCCTGTTCGTGCTATACATCAGAAAGATGCCGTAAATCACCAGTATCCCTGCAGCACCATAGCGAACAGGTGCACTGTTGATGAATTTCTTGTTTATCAGCCTGTCGATGAGCAGGCCTGCGATCAGAAACAAACCTATAAATGAAAGATAGGCATAACGGTCGGCTGCAATAAATACCCTTGACCAGAACAGCGGCAGTACCGGGGCGATGGCAATGCTGAAAAACAGGAGCCCGGCGATCAATTCCTTTTGCTTACCCCAAAAACGGTAGATCAGGTATATCAGGGTAAGCGGCAGGATGGCACTCAGATAATAGATCATGGGGAGGCTTCCTCCCTTAAGTTCCGGATAGGAGTAAATACTTGATAATTCTATCGGTACAACAAACTTGGCAAGGTAGAATACGAAAGTATGGCACAGGATGAAAAAGCGGTTGAAAATTGAATAATCATGTTGCAGCTCCGTGATGTGCCCATAGGTTTGTGCAGCATTTACCGTAAAGACGCCAAAAACGATCGAAAGGGCGAGGAAAGGAAGCTTCTCCTGCAACTGCTTTTTTCCCCAGCCTCGTCCTTGATAGTAGTCTATGACAAGCAAAACCAGCGGGAAGCTGATGGCTAGCGACTTGCTTAACAATGCCAGCAGGGCAAACAGGACGGTGAATATGAACCAGGCCGGTTTTTTATTCTCCGTGTATCTTAAATATGTGAGTATCCCCCCAAGGTAAAATACAGTGAACAGCAGGGTGCTCCTGGCAGATATCCATGCCACAGCTTCCACATTCATAGGATGCATGGCAAAAAGGAAAGCCCCGATCCCGGCAACGGTATTTTTTCGGCTGAGCTTTCGTAACAACAGCCACACGAGAAGTATGTTGAGGATATGCAGGAAAAGGTTAGTGGCATGATAGACTTTGGCACCTTCGGCTTCACTGTTGAAGTTCATGGCTATCGTCATCACCGCCAGTGGCTGGTACATGCCCAGGTGGTAATTTGTGAATATTTCTTTCAGGTCGAATTCCTGAACGCCCTTATCCAACAGGTATTCAGTGTCATCCCAGCCATGCATTATGCCATTTTGCATAGATGGATTGTATATTATCAGCGTAGCGATCACGATAAGCAGGGGCACGATAAATTGAAAATATTTACTGCCGGCCTGCTGCCCTTTGATTTTTCTCTTCATTGCCAATTTTAGTCTATTTGGTCAGGAATTTATAGATGGTAGTGTAGCTGTATTCTTCTCCCGGCTTCAATATGGTCGGGGGGAAATCAGGCTGGTTTGGTGAGTCCGGGAAATGTTGTGTTTCCAGGCAAAAGCCATGGTGCTGGTTATAAACGACCCCGTTTTTCCCGGTCAGGCTTCCGTCGAGGAAATTCCCTGAATAAAACTGTATGCCCGGCTCGGAGGTAAACACCTCCATGGCCCTGCCGGATCCGGGATGATACACATCGGCTACTTTAAGCACCTCCCCCATATTAAATAGTACATAGGTGTGGTCATAGCCCCCATCGACATCAGCAATACGTTCTCCGATACTGTGTGAACTGCTGAAGTCCATCGGAGTGCCCTGTACATCAGGCAACTCCCCGGTGGGGATGAGGTTCTCATCAACTGCTACATATTTGTGTGCGGCAATCGTAAGTACATGATCCAGTGCATTCTGCTGTGTCCCTCCCAGGTTGAAATAGGAGTGATGGGTGAGGTTAAGCGGTGTGGCCTTATCGGTAGTGGCTTTATAATCAATGATCAGCTCATTGTCGTTGGTGAGGGAGTATATCACCATTACCCTGAGATTACCGGGATAGCCTTCTTCGCCATCCGGGCTGGTATATCGTAAGCGGAGGGAAGCAGTGTCGGGAAAGCTTTTCTCTTTGGCATTCCACACCTGCTTATCAAAACCTTTTATGCCACCGTGGAGGTGGTTAGGCCCGTTATTGGTTGCCAGGGTGTATTCAACGTCGTCGATGCTGAACTTCCCTTTTGCGATCCTGTTGCCGTAGCGGCCAACGATGCATCCGAAATACGGATGCCCGTCGAGGTAGGGCTGAAGTTCATCAAAGCCCAGCACAACATCGGCAGGATTTCCATCTTTGTCGGGGACAAGTATGGAGGTCACGATGCCCCCGTAATTTGTGATCTTAACGGTCATGCCATTATCGTTGGTCATCGTATACAAGTATACATCCATGGTATCGACCCGGCCGAATTTCTCTTTTGTGATCTTCATGAAGTCTTTTGTTGATTTTTTTTCTTTTTGTTCTTGCATACAGCCTGCCAGTACAAAAATCAATAGCAGCGGCAGTACAGACTTGAAAATTCCTTTCATGGGAAGTTATTTAGTGAGGATCAAAATTAGTAAAAATTTGGAGTTTGGAGTTCGAAGTTAAAGTCTTTCAAAGCATGAGTTAAGATTTCTTAAAGAATTTATGTCTAAATTTATAGAGAATAAAAACTTTTGAAGGAATTATTATGAAAAAGCAATTCATTTTATTTCTTTTTTTAATGCTTGCGTTTGGATTATATGCACAAAAGCAGGCCTCAGGTTATGTCCTTGATAAAGACAGCCATGCGGCATTGGAAGGTGTTGAAATCAGGGTGGAGGGTGAAAAGAATATGGCCTTAACCAATAAAAATGGTGAGTTCGCTGTAGAAGTTCTTAGGGGACGACGGCGCCTTATCTTTAGTAAGGACAACTATACTCCTGTAAGATACTCGCTGAAGCCGGGCTTTCAACGTGGGAAGATCAGAATATATCTGGAGTCAGAAAAGCCTGTTAACTCATACTCGAAAAAACGCCTTACAAATGACAGTTTATTTCTTACATATAAAAATGCTGTTTCCCTTTCTGTAATAGAGCTCTTTGCTGTTGGAATTGGCCTGCGTTATGAACGATTTCTGGCTAAAAAGCATGCTGTTGGATTGCATACAACCTATTACGTCAGGGGGATGAGTTCGTCAATGTATTTTGATATGGGATATTCCATTGTCTCAACCTATACAGGGTTTAAGATGGCTCCCTTCTATCGTTTTTATCTTAAAAGAAAAAAAACGATGGGCTTTTTTCTTGATGCAAAAGTTCCATTCGGTTATTTCTACTTTGATCATTTGGAATACCGGTATAGCCGAGGAATTAGTTCCCACCTTAACATGAGTACCACTCGCTCATTCTGGACCTGGGGAGGAGGGATATCGGTAGGATTTATGGCTCGGCTGGGAAAATCAAAACATGGACTATTAAACTTTTCACTAGGTTATCAATATTTTCCAATGGCTGAAGTTCCCAAGAGTATCGATAAAGTTTATCCTAATGTTACCCTTACTCACGAAACTGATATTAACTGGTGGAAGGAATCAGGGCCGGGAGCTAGTTTTGAAGTTAAGCTGACCCTTGGTGGAATCTTTTAATTGTCAGTTTTATATTATTTATTGTAAAATTTGGAATGCGATTAAAACAAGTGTACGCCTACTGCTTAGTGAAAACCTAAATGGCTTTTTATGAAAAAACTATGTCTCCTGATTCCGTTTATAATGCTTTCTGTCGGTTTACAAGCACAGAAGACTGCCACAGGCCATATACTCAATAAAGACAGTCATGCAGCATTGGAGGGGGTGGAAGTCAGGGTGGAGGGTGAAAAGAATTTGGCCATAAGCAATAAATATGGTGAGTTTGCTATAAAAGTTAACAAAGGAAGACGGCATCTTTTATTAAGTATGGATAGGTATACTCCTTTAAGGTATACACTCAAGCCGGGCTTTCAACGAGGGATGATAAGAATATATCTGGAATCAGATAGGTCTGTGAACTCCAATTCAAAAAAAAGACTGGAAAATGACAGCTTGTTTCCAACATTTAAAAATGCTGTTTCCATATCAATAATAGAATTTTTTGCTGTTGGAATTGGCCTGCGTTATGAACGATTTCTGACTAAAAAGCATGCTGTTGGATTGCATGCAACCTATTATTTTAATGGGCTAAGCCCGTCTAATTATGCTGATCCAGGCGGATATCAGTCCCGTGCAAGCTATACAGGGGTTAAGATGCAGCCCTTTTATCGATTCTACCCTATGAGACAAAAGGCAAAGGGGCTTTTCCTTGAAGCAAAGATCCCATTTGGGTATTTTGATTTTGACAAAATCACATACCGGTATAGAACGACTACCCATTTAACTCAAAGCATCTCACCCGAGTTTTGGACCTGGGGATTTGGTTTTTCTGTTGGGCTTATGGCTCGGATTCCTGGTTCAAAACATGGACTCGTAAATTTTTCACTTGGCTATCAATATTTTCCACTGGTTGATGTCCCGAAATCTATTCCTAGAGAGGTATCAATGGGATCGACCATCAACCTCACAGCTGACACCAGCTGGTGGTACTCAGTAGGGCCTGGATCTTATTTTGAAGTTAAGCTTACATTTGGCGGGATCTTTTAATT
>JAGLEK010000081.1 GCA_023145125.1 Bacteroidales bacterium
GATTGCCAAACGTAGTTGTTACAGAACTCGAGATCTACTATGATGCAACACCTACCGACAGCAAGCTCTATGCCGCTACTTTTGGCAGGAATGTATGGACTTCTGACCTCTATTCACCATATTCAATACCTGTTGCTGATTTTGTCGGGGGCCCCACTGTCGGACTTCCTCCACTGGATGTAAACTTTACTGACCTTTCACAAAACACGGTCACAAGCTGGGAATGGGACTTTGGTGACGGCAATACCTCTACATTGCAAAACCCGCTGAATACTTACAATACCCCCGGATTATATTCTGTACAGCTTATTGTTGTTGGGCCGGGAGGCAGTGACTCGATCACTAAAACAGATTACATCACAGTAAACTATCATGCGCCTACCTGTGATTTCACGGCAGACGTAACTTCCGGCGTAATGCCGCTCACGGTGAACTTCACCGATCTGTCAGTTGACTCTGTCGATACCTGGAGCTGGGACTTTGGTGACGGGGGAACTTCCAGCGAACAGAACCCGCAATATGATTATGGGACCCCGGGATTATATACTGTATCCCTCACTGTTACAGGGCCGGGAGGAAACGATACACATGTTAAGACTGATTACATCACTGTGAATTATCCTGCCCCTACGGCAGGATTTAACGGGTATCCAACTATTGGTGCTCCTCCGTTGAATGTGGTCTTCACCGATATGTCTGTCGACACTGTGAATACCTGGACATGGAACTTCGGAGATGGGGGAACATCGGTTGTTCAGAACCCGGTCCACCAATACGTGAATACCGGCACATACACGGTGAGCCTCACCGTTTCCGGGCCCGGCGGATCCGATGCTGAGGTTAAAACCGATTATATCTCTGTTTCTAACCTGCCTCCGCCTGTTGCTGATTTCAGCGGTAATCCGCTATCCGGCTTCTTCCCGTTGCTGGTGAACTTTAGCGATCTCACTTCCGGTACAGTATCACAATGGACATGGTATTTTGGCGACGGTGGTACCTCCGCGATGCAAAATCCCGGACATACCTACCTGAACTCCGGCAATTATACGGTCAGCCTGAAATCAACCGGCCCCGGAGGATCTGATTCCATCGCAAAAGTGAATTATATCACTGTGCTTGTTGGTATTGAAGAGCTTAATACTGAAATATTGAAGGTTTATCCTAATCCTTGCAATGATTATCTCATGATCAGCTCAAAAGAAGCAGTGCGTTCGATAAAGATGGCTGATATTATCGGAAATATTGTAAAGGATGAGTTCTTGCAATGTCCTGCACCCTGCGACAGGAAGATCAATATGATCGACCTCCATTCCGGGATCTACTTCTGCAGGATAATAATGGAAGACGGCAGCATGGTGCTGATAAAAGTACTGAAGGAATGATGATTTACCACATCAGCTCCAGCAGCTTTTGATGATCTGATCCTAATATCCTGTGATGCATGCCACCCACTCTGTTGCTTGCAAAGGTGGCAATGATCAGGTTCTGGTCATACTTTCCGTAAGCAGTCTGTGATAGTTTTACCGGGCTTTGTATTAAGGTAAAATAATCCTCCAGGGCATTGATGGTTTCATCGACTGATGACACTCCAAAAAGATTTTTTCCCAGATGGATGATCCTGTCTCCGGCTCTGTCTTTTTGAAGCCTCAGCCATGCCGGGTAAGTAATGGATAGTGACGCCCCATGAGGGACATCATAAAGGACAGACAGCACATGCCCAATGCTGTGAACACCCCAATCTCCCGACTTACGCCCGTAAGCAGTCAGGTTGTTGAGGGCCATGGTAGCAGCATACATGATACGGGCACGAAGATCGTAGTTGGTCAGGTCATTCATCAACTGCGGGCCATATTCCAGCGCTTCATTAATGATCCCAAAAACGAAGCGGTCGGAAAGGCTTGCATCCCCCCTGCCAAAATAAGCTTCCAGGGCATGGGCAATGAGATCTGTTATTCCGAAGGATGTGTATTCGGCTGATACGCTGAT
>JAGLEK010000082.1 GCA_023145125.1 Bacteroidales bacterium
GACTATCCCATTTGCAAGGGAGTATACATTTTTAACGGGGCCATCACCAATAAGCATATCAGCGAAGTGTTCGGCCTTCCGTTCAGGGACATTGAACTACTGATCTCAGCCATGTAAGCCCCTTCCTGATGCCGCATTCAGACAATATCGTTTATGCAGGCCCTGAAAACCCCGGAAAGGTTTTATCAGAATACATTGGGGAAACGGAAAAGAACTTCTTCCTGACCGATAAGAATACTGCAGATAAGTGTTATCCTATTATTCAAAAGCTGTTTCCCGGTCTTAATGATGAGCATCTTATAGTGCTTGATGCCGGTGATGATGAAAAAAATATCACCAGCCTGCACCATATCTGGAGCTTCCTGCAACACCATGGTGCCGGCCGCAACAGCCGGCTCATCAACCTTGGTGGTGGCATGATCACCGATATCGGTGGTTTTGCAGCATCTACCTTCAAGCGGGGGATCCCTTTCGTACACATCCCCACCTCACTCCTGGGGATGGTTGATGCCGCCATTGGCGGTAAGACAGCCATCAACCTCAGCAAAGTAAAGAACCAGGCCGGGACCTTTGCCCGGGCAGAGGCAGTGATCATCTACCCGCAATTTCTTCAAACCCTGCCCCGGGATGAGTTTCTTTCCGGGTATGCAGAGATCCTGAAGACAGCCATTGCTTTTGACAAAGCCCTGTTTGAAAAGCTTTTACAGATCAAGGGTGGGGGCTCACTTATAAAAAATATCAGCGAAGACATTATCCGAAGGACAGCAAGCATAAAAAATGAAGTCACCACCGGGGATTTCCATGACCGGGCTGAAAGGCAATGCCTGAATTTCGGCCATAGCGTCGGGCATGCACTGGAAGCTTTGTATTTCAGCAATGGAGATGAGATAAAGCATGGCTATGCCGTTGCTGCAGGCATGCTTTGTGAAGCATTCATCTCGAAACAAATTTTAAAACTGCGGGAAGAGGATTATCTCGAGATCGGGAAATACATCCTGAACACTTTCCCAAATGTATCATTTCGCGAAAAAGATATCGATAGCATCATTAATTTGATCAGGCATGATAAAAAAAACTACGGGGACGATATCCGTATGTCGTTGATAGAGGCAGCGGGTAAATGCAACTTTGGGATTTCATGCCCGGAGGGGATCATCAAAGACAGCCTGAAGCATTATCTTGAAATTACAGGAGCGTAGATCATGGCATCCATCAAGCTCATAGCCAAAACAGCGCATATCAGTGGTGAAGTAAATTTGCCTTTATCCAAAAGCATCAGCAATAGAGCCTTGATAATCTCGGCTATTAGCGGCGGCCTGGTGCATCACGGGCCCCTGTCGGACGCTGACGATACTGTTTTGCTCAGGAAACTCCTTCAGCAGATTTCGGAAGGAAAAGACCATCACATCAACTGTGGAAATGCAGGTACTGTATTCAGGTTCCTGACAGCATACCTGGCTATGACCGGGGGATCATGGATACTTGATGGCGATGAACGGATGAGGCACCGGCCAATAGGCCCGCTGGTGGATGCCTTGCTGAAATTAGGAGCAGAAATTATCTATGCGGGCCATAAGGGCTATCCTCCACTTAAAATAAACGGAAAGCCCTTAACAGGTAAAAAGGTATTCGTAAATTCAGATACAAGCAGCCAGTTCATTTCAGCCCTGATGATGATCGCACCGGTGCTTCCTGAAGGGCTCATCATTGAGTTGATGGAAGTCCCGGCTTCAATTTCGTATATCTATTTAACAGCAGAAATGATGACGATGACCGGAGTTGATGTGGAGCAGAGATTCCCAAGCATTCACATACCCGCCGGTGCTTATAAAAAATGCACCCTTCCGGCGGAAGCTGATTGGTCTTCAGCCGCATTCTGGTATGAACTGATGGCTCTTTCAAAAGGCGGGCAACTTTTACTCAGAGGTCTGAAAGAAGGATCATTCCAGGGTGATAGTGTGCTTGAGAGATATTTTCGCTCGTTTGGTGTTGAGACCAGCTATCAGCCGGAAGGTGCCTTAATCACTAAAACAAGGCCATTGAACACTGTAATCAACTTTGATCTTATATCATGTCCCGACCTTGCTCCGGCAATGATCGTAACTGCAGCGGCCCTGGGATTTGAAGGCAATTTTATCGAACTAAACAGTTTAAGGATCAAGGAGTCAGACCGGCTGGAAGCTATTAAAAACGAACTGGGCAAGGCCGGGATTAAGTGCACTATCACAGAGGACAGCCTCTCATTTCTGCCACAAAAGATGGAGGTAACCCAGCCAGTTGACACTTACAATGACCACCGCATCGCAATGGCTTTTGCCCCATTGGCTATCTTAGGGAAACCTATTACCGTCAACGATCCCGAGGTGGTGAGTAAATCTTATCCGGGCTTCTGGAACGAACTTCAGAGGGTGTTAGGTGTTGAATTTTAGGTGTTAGGTGACTCGATAACCACACTTCTTCTATCATCTATCTCCTTCTCCTTTCCGGTTGAATTAGTCCGCCACGGCGGATCTTCGCTTCGATTGAATTGGTATGGCACTGAAAAACGTAGGCAAAAATTGTCATCCTGAGGAACGAA
>JAGLEK010000083.1 GCA_023145125.1 Bacteroidales bacterium
TATCCCAGTTCATGCATCTGGTCACCCTTGAGCATACTGATCTGGCTATAGGATGGGCCATAATTATACTCAGATACACTCTTCATTGTTGTACCGCTTGCCGGCGCTACCCCATAGGATTCGTTAGCAAAAAAAGTTTTTTCAACTTCGGTACTCCCGGGTTTTACCGGTGACTTGGCAATGCTTTGTACATACGGCAGGGCCTCGATGGCCGCAACAACAAAAGGGTCCGTAGTGTATATCGTTACACCGTTCAGCCATTTCGTGGGATTGATGATGCTTGCTCCTGCATCCTTTACCCCCTGCAGGTATTGCGGGTTAACCGGAATATCCTTCATATCTATAGGAATATTGAAAGTTGTCCTCCTGTCGACAGAACGCTGCGACAGGTATTCCAAAGGGTTCCCCAGCGAATACGGAGAGTTGTCCTTGTCTGTAAATTGCACGTAATACTTATCAGGTGCTATCTGAGCGCTTGCAAACAAACCTATCGCAAGGAAGGTTGAAAGAAGTATGCTAATTCGTTTCATTTAGTTATATTTGGATGAGGAAGAATATTATTTCCCGTTTATAAATGCCGGGGCTGCAAAATTAGTAAAATAAGACAAAAATCGGACCCTATTATAAATCATTCATTATTAAAGACATATAATTGACATTTGTCCTGTCTTTTTTATTCACCACCGGATGTATAGTATTTGTGAGGTAGATAACTTGCTTTATGTTAAAGGATGGTTGTATTTTTACATCAGCTTTTTGATTAAGTTATAAGATTTGGTTAGGGACTGTGCTTTTCCCGTCTGCTTTTTGCACAGTCCTTTTTTTATTTCCTAAATTTTCTTTTTGGTTGAATTTGTCCGCCACGGCGGATCTTCGCTTCGCTTCGATTGAATTGGTTAACTTAGCAGCCAGTAACCAGCAACATTCCTCATATGCGCATTGATATCATCACCATCTTCCCGGATATGTTTAGCGGCCCTTTCACTCATTCCATCATTAAGCGTGCTATAGACAAAGGGCTGGCCGAGATACACCTTCACGACCTTCGCGAGTATACCACCGACAAGCACAGAAGTGTGGATGACTATGCTTTTGGAGGCGGTGCCGGTATGGTGATGAGTGTTGAGCCCATTGCAAAATGCATCGGAAAGCTGAAGGATGAAAGGGAATATGATGAGATCATCTTTCTTACACCTGATGGTGAATTGCTCAGGCAGGGCATGGCCAATGAACTGTCCCTGAAGGGAAACATGATCATGCTTTGCGGCCATTATAAAGGGGTTGATGAAAGAGTGCGTGAACTATTCATCACCCGCGAGATCTCCATCGGGGATTATGTATTGAGTGGCGGTGAACTGGGTGCTGCGGTGTTGGTCGACAGCATCTTCAGGCTGATCCCCGGCGTGCTGGGTGATGAAACCTCTGCCCTCTCCGATTCCTTCCAGAATAACCTCCTCTCCCCTCCCGTCTATACCAGGCCACGCGATTTCCAGGGCCTCAAAGTACCCGATATCCTCCTTTCAGGGCACCAGGCAAATATCGATAAATGGAAGTTGGAACAAGCTATCGACAGGACAAGAAAAAGAAGGCCGGATTTGCTTGA
>JAGLEK010000084.1 GCA_023145125.1 Bacteroidales bacterium
GATACACGCAGCTCATCCATTAAGATGGTATCACGCTTAAGAGTGATGATCAAATCGGGACGCAGTAAGGAGGAGTTGATATACAGAAAGGAGTCATGAAACCCAACACAACTGAATTTCAGAGTATCCATATCTCTCACCTTTAAGGTAAAGTTTCCATCAACAGAAGAGACTGTTCCGGTTCCCTTACTCAGGTTAATTATATGGGAATTGGGAATGGCACTGCTGTCGATGGCATTAACTGTATATCCTGAAAAAAAATACAGACTGTCAGGCACAGCCTCCTGTGCTGAAAGCTTGCCAACCCCTAAAAGCATAAAGAATATGACGATCAGATTTTTCAAAATATATTAATAAAGCGTAATCCGTTCCCAATTTTAGGATTAAAGCGCACGCAAATCATTTAAATTAACTTAAGTAAAGTTAATAATTGTTAACACCAATAAGCGGATAACTATATTGAATGGCTGCCTCTTTAAATCTGATTTATAATTAAAGCGAAATAATATTTTTTATCTTTGACGCCAATATATTGATTAACTAATAAACATAATAATATGAAAAACTCTTTACTTTTTGTAATCCTTTCAGTATTTATTGTCGCCTCAATGGTGGGGCAGCAACAGGTGCCAAATGGCGATTTTGAGGAATGGGAAACACATACTCTCGGATTTGAATACCCGGTAGGCTGGGATAACCCCAACGCCGTTTTATCCCTCTTTGATCTTACCCCTGTAACACCTTCAGATGATGCAGCCAGTGGTTTAAAATCTGCTCATCTGGAATCAAAGCTGCTGAGTACAGTTGATGGCGAATTTGTTATTCCCGGTGTTGTAACGCTTGGGACTTTTGTTGTTGATTATATTCATTTTACTGCTACCCTCGAAGGAGGTATCCCGTTTTCGGACAGGCCGCTGGCATTAAAAGGAGCTTTTAAAAACTATCCTGCCGCCGGTGATTCTACCATGGTGGTGGCAATATTTACCAAATATAATAACGGAAAAAGAGACACTATTGGGTTTGGGGGCCTGTTCAGCTCCGAAACCTTTGATACTTGGACCAATTTCAGCATTCCGATTTATTTTTTTGTAGCCGATGATCCCGATACAATGAATATTAATATTGTTTCTTCAAATATGATCATGCCGAACAAGGACTCTCAAATGTACATCGACAACCTTAGTTTCGAATATGAAGCGGGTATCGGTGATCTGGCAGAAATGCTTGAGACAAGTGTTTTCCCCAACCCTGCTAATGATAAACTATCATTCTCTTTTGAAAAAGAATTAAATGGCGACATTAAAGTATTCAGTAACGACGGACAGCTGGTTTACAGCACAACCATTAACGGAGTCACTCATCAAATGGATGTAAGTGGTTTAGCATCGGGCAATTATTATTTTGCCGTCTTTGAGAAAAATAAAAAAATGAGTTCCGGACAATTTGTTATCAGCAGATAATTGTAAAAAACACCAGATTATGATATTAAAAAAGCTTCAATTTTTGATAATAGCCGTATTTGCGGTTTCAATTTTGTTTTCTTCATGTAAAAAAGATGAAGAAGAAAAAGAGAGTCCTCCCGCAGTGCCGGTGGTAAGTGATCCCTTACATGTATATGGTGATTATTTTTATGTGAACTGGATCGGCGTGGTCGGTGCTACAGGATATTATGTTGATGTTGCCACTGATCAGAATTTTAGCAATTTCCTGCCTGATTATACGAACAAAGAAGTGGCAATCAATGGCATGTTTGTAGTAGAAGGTCTGAATACAAGCACTTCATATTTTGTGAGGATGCGTGCAATCAATGCACATGGCAGCAGTG
>JAGLEK010000085.1 GCA_023145125.1 Bacteroidales bacterium
TCATTTTAGTTCAAAATGGCAAAACATGGTTAGCCACTCTACACCCGTTCCCACGCCTGCTACAGAAGAGTTTGAGAATACGATAGGTGTTTATGAAGGTGGAGGCTATGTGGCCAAAGGCGTATACCGGCCTTATATCGACTGCACCATGAAGTCGGTAAAATACGATGCTTTCTGCCCGGTGTGCAAGAGAGCGATACAGAGGATGATTGATTTTTATGCGGAATAATTGGGGTGCAGGGGACAGGGGACAAGGGACAGGGTGTAGGGGACGGGGGACGGGGTCAGGTCGCAGATATCCTTCTTATTAATTCATGACAATTCCTTTGTACTTAATACTAACTTGCCTACTTTTGCACCGTGTAATAGTTAACAACTTACTGTTACTATAAATCAATCACTTAGCACTGACAATTAAAATTATTAAGATATGTTGAGGAATCTTTCTGAATTACGCGAGATCGTAAAGAAATCACCCAAGAAAAAGCTGGTAGTTGCTGCTGCCCACGACGAACATTCTCTTGAGGCTGTTGTGAACGCTGCCAAAATGAAGATCGTGGATCCCATCCTTGTGGGGGATAAAGAGAAAATGATGCGCATAGCAGATAAGCTTGAGCTTGACCTCTCCCGTATGGAGATCATCGATGAAACAAATATTAGTGAATCTGTTGCCAAGTCGGTTAAGCTTGTGCATTTCGGTGATGCCGACATCCTGATGAAAGGGAATGTAGGGACAGCCATACTCCTCAGAGCTATACTGAACAAAGAATGGGGCCTGAGGAGAAATGAAATTCTTTCGCATATCGCCATTTTCGAGGTTCCCGCATATCACCATAAGCTCATTGCCCTCACTGATGTGGCCATGAACATTGCCCCTAAGCTTAGTGAAAAGGTTAACATCCTGAGGAACTCCATTGAATTCTTAAACAAATTAGGTATTGAAGAGCCAAAGATCGCTGTTTTGGGTGCTGTCGAACTCGTGAATGAGATGATGCCGGCAACACTCGATGCTGCTCTTCTTTCAAAGATGGCCGATAGGGGCCAGATACCCAACTGCCTCATCGACGGCCCATTGGCATTCGATAATGCTATTTCCTCTGAGGCTGCCGAGCATAAAGGAATCAAGAGCAATGTTGCCGGAGTAGCCGACCTGCTCCTGCTTCCCGATATCGAAGCAGGCAATGTGCTTTACAAATCTTTTATCTTCTTTGCCAATGCAAAAGTTGCAGCAAATATTCTTGGCGCGTCAGCACCTATCGTACTGACTTCACGCTCCGATTCAGAAGATTCAAAGCTCGATAGCATCTGCCTGGCAGCTGCCGTTCACTAAATTTTAAATTACATAAGGTATACCAGAGATATGGAAAATATCCTCATCCTTGCTATTAACCCGGGGTCCACCTCCACAAAGATTGCAGTCTTTAAAAACCTGGAACAGATCTTCACCAAAAACATCAAGCACAGCAACGGAGATCTGGCCTCTTTTGAAAAGATCACCGATCAGTTTGAATTCCGCAAGGATGTGATCCACCAGGTACTGAAGGACGAAGATATTAAAATGGAAGATATTCATATCGTGATGGGGCGTGGTGGCCTGATCAGGCCAATCCCGTCAGGGGTGTACGCAGTTAACGAGAAGATGAAGGAAGATCTTCGTAACAGTCCTATCGGGGAGCATGCCAGCAACCTTGGCGGGCTTATCGCCGATTATATTGCTCACGAACTTCCTAATGCCAAAGCATATATTGCCGATCCTGTGGTGGTGGATGAAATGGAGGAAATAGCTCGTATTGCCGGTTCCCCGCTTTTCGAGCGCCGTTCAGTTTTCCATGCCCTTAACCAGAAGGCCACTGCCCGCCGGCATGCAGAGATACAGGACAAAGAATACGAGGAATTGAACCTTATCATTGCTCATCTTGGTGGCGGCATTTCTGTAGGCGCCCACAAAAAGGGGCGGGTAATAGATGTGAACCATGCCATTGGTGGTGAAGGTGCCTTCTCCCCCGAACGTGCCGGCACCCTGCCAACCATCGATCTGGCAGAACTCTGTTACACTGGAAAATACACTTTCAAGGAATTGAAAAAAATGCTCATTGGTGGTGGCGGACTTAGTGCATACCTGGGTACCAACAGTGCCTATGAAGTGGAGCAAATGGTAAAAAACGGCGATGAAAAAGCCACCCTGATCTATGATGCCATGGCCTACCAGGTTTCGAAGATGATCGGGGAGATGACTGCAGTACTCGAAGGCGAGGTGGACGGCATCCTTATTACCGGCGGTGTTGCATACGACAAATGGTTTTGCGAACGCATCCGCATGCGTGTTCATAGCTTTGGCGCTGTTTTTATCTATCCCGGAGAAAATGAAATGGAGGCCCTGGCTATGAATGGTTATCGGGTGATGCTCGGAGAAACTGAAGTGAAAGAATACTAAAAAAGTGTTGAGGGTTGAGGGTTGAGTGTTGGGTTAGTTGAAAGTGAAAGGTGAAAGGATATCCTAATCACCAGTTCTTCCAAAACCATCTGTGTAAATCCACAATCGTAAACTACAAACTGTACATGCATACAACTCTTTGCATGTTTTTCCTGTCTTTAATTTAGAATCAGTATAATATTTATTATCATATATATTACTAGTTTTGCTATTCTCAAGTTTCAGGCAAGGTATTATTTACGATAACTTACTGTCTTACAACTATAAAGCACTTATACACACGTCATGAAAAGGTCTATTATTGCTCTCGTTCTTATCATTTTTACATTCACAATTACCAGCCGGGCCCAGGGCTGGAGAGATAAAGAGATGGAGGTCAGGGTAGAAATTAAAGATGCAGGCACTGCTCAGATACTCACAAAGCTTAACCTTAATGGTGATTATGCAGCCGATCATGCTATCCTTTATGTAATCCCAAAGGAAGCCGGATTACTGGATAAGAGCGGCATCGAATATACAATTCAAATTCCCGACCTGATCGCCCATTACAAGGATTTCTGGGATACAAAGGTTGCCTATCACTCCTACCAGGAGATCGTTGACCTCGCCGACAGCCTTGTTGATGCATTCCCCGATATTTGTATGAAGAAGATGTATGGCACGTCAATAGAAGGCAGGGAGTTGGCAGCACTGAAGATCAGTGATAATGTGGGTGATAACGAGAATGAAGCCGAGATTTTTTTTGATGGGGGTATCCATGGTGATGAGATAGGCGCTGCTGAAAATTGCATCCGCTTCGCACGTGACCTGTGCAGGGAATATGGCAGTGATCCTGATATTACTTTCCTTGTCGATAATCGGGAGATATGGATCTATTACATGGTAAATCCTGACGGCCGGGAAAATATGAGCAGGTATAATGCAGCCGGTGTCGACCTCAACCGTGATTATGGTTATATGTGGGACGCCTGGGGCGGAAGTACCGGCGCATTTTCCCAGGTAGAGATCAAAAGCCTCAGAAACTGCAGTTATGAAAATCAGTTTGTAGTACATACAACATACCATAGCGGGACAGAGTATATCTCCTGTCCCTGGAGCTACCGCCCGGAAACACCTGCCGATGCCCAGCATATTCTTCAATTGGCAGGGATATATAGTGATGTTTCGGGATATGCCAACCTTGAATTCGGACAGGGAAACTCGGGCATGTATGCCATCAATGGCAGCACCAAAGACGGTAATTATGGCGCCGCCGGCTCAATCAGCTGGTCTATGGAGATATCTCACGATAAGCAACCACCGGCATCGCAGATTATGCAGTACTATAACTGGAATTACCCATCAATGCTGGCTATGATCGAATATGCAGGCTATGGCCTGGAAGGGACCATCACCGATGCCGCTACGGGAGACCCGGTACGTGGAACGATCTTCATCAACGATTATATGCAAACATATTCAGATTCCACAGCCGGCGATTATCATAAGTATGTCCTGCCGGGAAAATACTCCATCAAGGTGATGGCAAATGGTTATGAAACCCAGGTGTCAGCCGACAGTGTGGAAGTGACCGAATTCAACAGTACTATTACCGATTTCCAAATGGTAGAAGTTGACTCTTCACGATGGTATGCCTGGCGCATGATCAGCAGCCAGATACCCGGTAACAATACCGTAGATGAAGGAAATACACTGGCAATGATCGGTCCTCCCGATGCAATAAACTACTCCATTGGCAAGGATGGATGGATTGTTGTCGATATGCAGAAACCCATTGTTGAGCTGCCCGGCAACGACATCAAGATTTTTGAGGGTGGTTTATCACCGGAAGGATTTACATGCTATGCAGGCGAAAACATGGATGGCCCCTGGATCTATTTGGGAGAGGGAACCGGAACTACGGAATTCGAATTATCGGTAACAGGACTTTCAGAAGCACAATATTTCAAGATCGTGGATGATGGAAGCGGTGCACAAAATGAACAGGATGCAGGCTTCGACCTGGATGCCATAAGCGATCTTGAACATGTTGTTGGTGTGTTTATCGTCATGTCAGATTATACCCTCGATGATGAGAATGGAAATGGGCACCTCGACCAGGGTGAATCTGCTGATCTGATCATAAGCCTGAACAATAATGGAAATATTACCGCCAATAATGTCAATGCTACTTTATCAACAACTTCGCCTTATATAAATATCACACAATCAACTGCAAATTACGGAACACTGGTACAGAACCAGTCAGGCGATGGGACTTTCTCTTTCGATGTGGATGAATCAACGCCAACCGGTGATACAGTCACATTTACAATTGATGTTGTCGCCAACGGTGGCATTTACAGCACCTCGTTCAGCCTTCAGTTCCTGGTAGGAAAATTCCCGATATTGATCATCGACCTGGATGGCAACCATAATTCAGGAACCGTTATGCAGGATGTTATCTCTAATATTGATGTTACAGCCACCTATGAAACATCCTTCCCTGACAACCTTGAAATGTACCAGTGCATCTTTGTTTGTCTTGGTATTTACGACGATAATCATGTGCTGACATCTGGTGAAGGCCAGCAACTGGCCGACTTCCTGAACAACGGAGGACGGGTTTATATGGAAGGTGGCGACACCTGGAAGTATGACCCGGCCACACCGGTTCATGGCATGTTCAAAATTCAGGGACTGGAAGATGGCAACGGTGACCTGGGCATTCTCTTCGGACAGGATGGTTCATTCGCTGAGGGTATGGTATACCCGTACGAAGGCGATAACTCATATATAGACAGGATCGCAGTTGTCGACAATGCATTTGAATTGTTCCGCAACCAGGTTCCATCCTATTGCAATGCTGTGGCGCTCGATGAAGGAACCTACAAAACCGTTGGAGTATCTTTCGAGTTTGGCGGACTGACGGACAATCAAAACACCAAAGAAGAACTGATGATCCTGATCCTGGAATTTTTTGGCGGCGTGCTTACTGATGTTGAGGAAAATCCACTGCTTGAAAAAGAAATAGCGTTTTTCTCCTGGCCGAACCCTTTCAGCAATCTGATCAGTTTCACACTGACACTTCAAACGGCATCTTCTGTAACCGTGGAGATCTATAATCTGAACGGGCAAAAGATCAAATCTATCAACGACAAATATCTATCCGAAGGGATCCATCAATTTGAATGGGACGGGAAATCTGAAGCAGGAAACAACATACCTGCCGGAATGTACATATACAAGGTGCAGACACATGACCAACAGCTAACAGGAAAAATTATTCTCAATCGTTGATCTGTGTGTTTTGTCCACCAAATTTATTAAGCTTAATGAATACCTGCTAAATAGAAGATGTGAATTATCAATATATGTACATATGTAGGCTGAAAATTATTATAATTCGTATCTTGGCAGGCCAAATCTGAAATTCTAATTAATTATAAAGACATATTTAAACCAACTAAGCATGTTAAACTTATTCAAAACTACATTATCTATTCTGTTATCGGTCGTTGCACTGACCTTACTCTCACAAACTTACACCTATGATGATGCATGGGATCAGGCCGGGTTTAACCTCACACAGGAATCCGGGACCGGAATTGAAGTGATCTACTCAGTCCATGAATTTTATATGGATGAAGTTTCCGTTAAAGGCACTGCCATGAAGGCTATCCATTTGCCCGGAAACCTCCTTCCGAACAATGAGGGAGCTCCTGACCTTCCGGGCAGCGGCCATTATATTGCACTGCCACAGGGGGCCACGGCAAAATTGAATGTGGTATCTTTCAGAAAGGAAACTTACCAGGACGTAGAGGTTGCTCCGGCACCCCGTATCCCGCTTGATACCGACAACAGTCCACTTGCTTACAATAAAGATGAAACCATTTACGCCCTTGATGCATTCTATCCCGAAAAACCGTTTCTCCTCTCGGAACAAACCACCATCAGGGGGGTAGATGCAGTAATCCTGGGGATTACCCCTTTTCAATATAACCCGGTAACTAAAGAACTCATTGTTTACCGCGACATACAGCTCGAAGTGGTTTTTGAAGGCGGCAGCGGTCAGTTTGGCGACAATCGTTATCGCAGCCGCTGGTTTGATCCCATTTTGCAGGATCAGTTGCTTAACTATAATTCTCTTCCACAGATTGATTATTCTACCCATGGTGGAAGCAAAGATGATGGTTTTGAGTACGTGATCATCTCCCCCGATGATCCGGTTTTCCTTGCATGGGCAGATACCCTTAAAAATTTCAGGAATATGCAGGGCATCAGCACCGGCATATATACAATTACTGAAGTTGGTGGAAATAATATTACCACCATCGAAGATTTTATCAATAATGCCTATAATACCTGGACCACGCCCCCTCTTGCGTTTTTGATCCTTGCCGACTTCGGGGCTACGGGTAACGGCATCCTGTCACCCATCTGGGATTATTATTGTGCCTCTGACCATATTTATGGTGACGTGAACGGCAATGGAATGGCCGATGTGATCATGGCCAGGATGACTGCTCAAAACGAAACGCATCTTGAGAACATGATCGGAAAGATCATTGAATATGAGACTAACCCTCCTACTTATGAAAGCTTTTACAACCCGATCACGGCTCTAGGCTGGCAGACTGAGCGCTGGTTCCAGATCTGCTCAGAATCTGTCGGAGGATTCTTCAAACACGTAAAAGGTAAAACCCCCATTCGGATCAACGAAGTATATGCCGGGAATCCCTCCTCCGACCCATGGTCGACAGCTACTAACACCAATACGATACTTGGCGTTTTCGGGCCAAACGGGCTTGGATACATTCCTGCCAGCCCGAGTGAGCTCGGAGGCTGGTCGGGAGGTAATGCAAGCGACGTTAACAATGCTATAAATGCAGGAGCATTTATACTGCAGCACCGTGATCATGGAGGTAACACAGGATGGGGCGAACCGGCCTATAATAACAGCAGCCTTAATGGCCTGTCGAACGAAGATCCCGTTTTTGTGTTTTCTATCAATTGCCTGACCGGAAAATATAACTGGAGTTCCGAATGTTTTGCAGAGAAATTTCACCGCATGGAACAAGGTGCATTAGGTATCATTGCCGCTTCTGAGGTTTCTTATTCATTCGTGAACGACACCTATGTCTGGGGCTTGTATGATTATATGTGGCCTGAATTTCTGCCACAATTCGGTGCTATGATCCCGGAAGAAAGAGGAATGCTCCCCGCTTTTGCCAATGTAGCAGCCAAATATTTCCTCCAGCAATCCAACTGGCCATATAATATCAACAACAAGGAAGTAACATATAACCTTTTCCATCACCATGGGGGTGCCTTCCAGTCAATTTATTCAGAAGTTCCCATAAACCTGATGGTACTTCATGATAATGTACTGCTTACAGGTGCAAGCAGCTTTACCGTGACTGCAGATTCAGGAGCTTTCATTGCACTCTCACATAACGGAGAGATCCTTGGAACAGCAATGTCAGACGGAACACCACAGGCTGTTAGCATTACTCCATTGATTCCGGGCGACGTAATGGAT
Organism: Bacteroidales bacterium; assembly: GCA_023145125.1. GTDB lineage: Bacteria > Bacteroidota > Bacteroidia > Bacteroidales > B18-G4 > B18-G4. Next base: position 7,956 of record JAGLEK010000085.1, read on the forward strand.
TTGGTTGTGACAAAACAGAACTATTTCCGCTACCATGCTACTATTGATGTTATACCGGCCAACATGCCTTACGTAGTATATAATGACTTTGCCATCAATGACGATGCAGGCAATGGCGATGGCATCCTTGATTATGGAGAATCGATATTATTGTCACTTACCCTTGAAAATGTAGGGCTCATCGATGCTTTAGGCGTAGATGCCGAAGTGGCAAGCAGCAACAGCCATATCACCGTAACTGATAATACAGCTTCCTTTGGAGATATTTTATCCAACCAAACATCTTCTGTAACTGACGAGTATGCCTTTGATGTTGCCACAGATGTAGCCGATGGTGAGTTGATCACCTTCAGCGTTGAAGCCACTGACGGGGACTCCACCTGGAATAGCTTTTTCAGTATGCAGGCACACGCTCCTGTAATTGATTATGATTATTTCGAGATCGACGATGCTGCCGGAAACGGCAATGGAAGGCTGGACCCTGACGAAACAGTCGAGATCACTGTATATATAGCCAATACCGGCTCATCCGAAGCTTATAATGCTGAGGTGACATTAAGCTGCAGTAGTGGCTATGTAACAATAAGCGGCGGTCCTGTAACGGTTGGCAACATGCCCGGCTACAGTACAGGTGATGCAACCTTCACAGTAAGCGCATCCGCAAACACACCGGGCGGATTTAATGCGTTATTCTCCGTCGATATCAATGCCGATATGGACATCAGCGGTACAGGCGAATTTGATATTACCATTGGCCAGTTCTCGGCCCTGATCCTTGACCTTGACCCGCAAACCCACTCAGGGCCGGCCATGATGCAAGCCTTTGACGATCTTGATCTTATTGCCAGCTATGCAACTTCATTCCCTGACGACCTGAGCCAGTATAAATCAGTATTTGTGGCCCTGGGTATCATCTTTACGGGTCATGAGCTGAATTCTATTGAAAGCATGAAGCTTCTGCAATACCTTAATGCCGGTGGCCGCTTATACCTTGAAGGCCGCAGGACATGGTACGATGATCCACCGCAACCTATTCACCATAAGTTCGAGATAGAGGTAGTGGTAGATACCTGGTTTGAATATGATACCATTACCGGTGTTACGGGCACATTTACCGAAGGTATGCTGTTTGAATTTGGCGGATCAAGCCCTTATAACGATTATTATATGGTTCCCGAAGGAAGCGCGTTTACCATCCTGAACGGTCCGGAAGCAGATTACGGATGTGCCGTGGCATATGATGAGGGATCCTACAAAACCATTGGATGTTCATTTGAATTCGGTGATCTGATCGATGCAGACAACCCTTCAACACAAAAAAGGCTCATGCTTGAATACCTCGAGTTCTTTGGCGACATTGTTACCTCCATCCCTGATGATGAAGCAACGGAAAATAGTGCTTCCATTGGAAAGACGTACCCAAACCCGTTCACGGATCAGACAACGGTAACGTTCAGCCTCCGGGAAAAAATGCATGTAGGGATCGATATTTTCAGTTTGGATGGCAGAAAGATCGCCACTCTCATCGAACAGGACCTGGGAGCAGGCGATCATAGTGTCACCTGGGACGGAACCGATAGCCAGGGAAATAAAGTAAACAGTGGAATTTACTTATGTACCCTGAGAACCAACTCAGTAATTGCCACCAAAAAGTTAATTCGCTATTAATAAGAGTTTTATTCAATTATATATTTGCTCTGTTTATTTAAAAATCAGTAACAAATCAAATTACATTTAAAAAGGCTAAAAATGAAAAAATCAACGTTTCTGAAGCAATCACTCACATTATTTATCGTGTCTTTTCTCATGGCAGTATTCAGCTATGCAGATGAGGTAAAATATAATGACAGTTGGGCAAACCAGGGATTTAACCTGCTAAAGGCTGAAAATTCAAACGTCCGGGTGATCCACTCTGTAAACAGTTTCAGTTTTAATACAACTAACATCAATGGTGAAGAGATGACCGTGATCAACATGCCCGGCAGTATGCTCCCCAATGATGCAGGGGCTCCCAACCTTCCGGGAGAAGGAAGATATGTAGCTATGCCTCTTGGAGCCACTGCCAAGCTGAATATCATCAGTATGCAGGTTGAAACATTTCAAAATATTGAAATGGCACCTGCACCACGTATACCTTTTGAGGATGACGACAGTCCTTTGTATTATGAAAAAAATATGACAATTTACGGGCAAAATGCATTTTACCCTACGAACCCGGTGAAGGTTTCCGAACCAACTCAGATCAGGGGCGTTGACGTTGTCATGCTCGGCATCACACCTTTTCAATATAACCCCGTAACAAAGGAATTAAAAGTCCTGCGTGATATCGAGGTGGAAATTGTTTTCGAAGGTGGAACCGGTCAGTTTGGCGATACCCGATATCGCAGCAGATGGTGGGACCCGATCATGGCTGATGCTATTATGAACTTTGAATCTCTTCCGGAGATCGACTATAACTGGATGCACCAGGAAGAAAATGCTGAAGGCGGAGGCTGTGAATACCTTATCATCACACCTGATGGAAGTGATTTCGTAACCTGGGCAAATACTATCGCCACATTCCGTAATAAACAAGGTATCCTCACAGATGTGGTTACCCTCACCGAAGTTGGAGGCAATTCAACTTTTGCCATTGAGAGCTTTGTAAATGATGCCTATAATAACTGGGCAATTCCGCCTTCGGCAGTATTAGTACTCGGCGATTACGGAACCAACATTTCAAACAATGTAATTGCACCTATCTACAACAGTTACTGTGCTTCGGATAATATTTATGCTGACGTTAATGGCGACCACCTTCCTGAAATAGCCTTTGCACGTATCACTGCAAACGATGCAAGTCAACTGGAAACTATGGTTACCAAATTCATCGATTACGAAACAAATCCGCCGACAAACCCTGATTTCTATAACAACCCTATCACAGCAGTAGGCTGGCAAACAGAGCGTTGGTTCCAGATTTGCGGGGAAACTGTTGGAGGATATTGGAAAAATGAACTTGGCAAAAGCCCTGTACGTATCAATGCTATTTACTCAGGAAGCCCGGGCAGTACATGGTCCACAGCCCAAAATACAGGTACCGTTGTCAACTATTTCGGACCCAACGGCCTGGGATATATCCCTGCTGCCCCAAGTACACTTGGCGGATGGACTGGCGGTAATGCCACCATGGTAAACAACACCATTAATAATGGCTCTTTCATGATGCTGCACAGAGATCACGGAAATACAAACGGCTGGGGAGAACCCGCTTATTATAGTTCAAGCATTAATGGCCTCAATAATGAAGACCTTACCTTTGTAATGTCCATCAACTGCCTTACAGGAAAGTATAATATGTCCGGTGAGTGTTTCACTGAAAAATTTCACCGTCACACTTCAGGTGGTGAAAACGCCGGTGCTCTCGGCCTGATAGCAGCATCAGAAACCTCATATTCTTTTGTGAACGACACCTATGTGTGGGGAGTTATCGACAATATGTGGCCAGCCTTCATGCCTCTTTACGGTACAGAATACCCACAGGATTATGCAATGCCGGCTTTTGGTAATGCTTCCGGAAAATTTTTCCTCCAGCAGTCGGGCTGGCCATATAATACCGGAAACAAGCAGGTAACCTATCACCTGTTCCATCATCATGGAGGTGCCTTCCTGACTATTTATTATGAAGAACCAATAGACCTCAGCATTCAGCATGATGGCACAATACCTTTTGGTGCTTCTACTTTCGTGATGTCAGCTGACATGGGATCCCTGATCTCACTGTTCCGTGATGGAGATATCCTTGCAACAGCAACTGCTACCGGTAATACACAGGCAATTCCTATCCCTTCACTGCCTCTTGGTGCACAGGTAACACTTACCGTGACCAAACAAAACTATTTCCGTCATGAAGAGCTGATCCCTGTTGAAGATGCATTGACTGCCAATTTTGAGGCAAACATTACAACTACCTGCCCCGATGGAAGCGTGAACTTTACAGACCTGAGCCAGGGTGACCCCATTTCATGGCTCTGGACATTTGAAGGTGGTGACCCTGCCAGTTCTACAGATCAGAATCCTCAGGGCATCATATATGCAACAGCCGGGACATTTGATGTTACACTGGAGGTTACAAGCACAAATTCAACCGATACATATACCATCAGTGATTATATTAATGTATTGGAAAATGTTGAGGTGGAAGCCATAGTTACTGCTTCGTCAGAAGAGATCTGTGCCGGTGAAGAAGCAATATTCAATGTTGTGGTTGACAATGGCGGTGCCACACCTGCATACCTATGGAAACTCAATGGTGTTGAAGTTGGCGACGGAACTGATACTTACATTACCGGTGATCTTGTTGATGGTGACATTGTAGCTTGTGAAGTTACATCCTCACTTGATTGTACTATTCAAAACCCTGTTATGTCGAATGACATTAGCATGACTGTAAATGATATCCTGCCGGTAAGTGTATTGATAGAAACTGCAGCGCTGCAAATATGTGAAGGCAGCGAGGTGGAATTCACTGCAACACCGGAAAACGGTGGCGATATTCCGGTATACCAATGGAAAGTAAATGGTGGAGATGTTGGGAGTAACAACCCTGTATTCATTACTTCTGACCTGGTTGACGGGGATGTTGTAACATGTGAGCTAAGCTCAAATGCGAATTGTATCACAGGCAATCCAGCCATGTCAAACACTCTTACTATGGTTGTTATTAGTGAGTTGCCCGCAGGCGTAAGTATTATCGCGAATCTTGAAGAAATCTGTACGGGTGATGAGGTAAGCTTTACTGCAAGCCCGGAAAATGGAGGTGCAGAACCAACATATCAATGGAAAGTTAATGGCGAGAATGCAGGTGAGAACAACAATACATTCATTACAACTGAACTTGCTGATGATGACGTAGTAAGCTGCGAAATGACTTCTTCGTTTGAATGTGCCATCAATAATCCTGCTTCCTCAAATCCTATAGGTATGTCGGTAAATCCATATCCGGGGGAAATGGCTACACCTGACGGGCCCGCTTATGTTGATCTGCTATCAAGCCAGACCAGCGATTATTCTACAACCAACGATCCTTTTGCATCAAGCTACACCTGGATCGTATCTCCCGATAATGCAGTGGAAGAACTATCGGTAGATATGTTTAACCTTTCCGTTACATGGGCACAATCATACACAGGACAGGCTAATGTTGAGGTTTTTGGAACCAATGATTGCGGTGATGGCCCGACATCTTCAGCTCTGGAAGTTACTGTTAACAATACTTATGGTATTGGAGAAAATGACCTGAACGTTGGTGTTTCTGTATTCCCTAACCCCAACAACGGGACTTTCACTGTGAAACTTTCGTCTGTGAGCAATGAAGTTGTAAAACTCAGGATCAGAAGCATCGTTGGTGAATCTGTCTTAAGTGAAGAGCAACTCACTGTTAATGGTGAATTTATTAAAACCATTGACTTGAGTAAATTTGCAGAAGGTATATATTTCTTAATCCTGGAAAATAACAATAAGGTTATTACTGAGAAAATTGTTGTGCAGAAATAAGCATTTACCAAACCCTGCTAAAAAACCATTGCCTCATGGTGATGGTTTTTTCAGGTTTTTATAGCTTCTCCTGCTACCGGTATCTTTAGCTGGATGGGTGCCGGCACATCAGGTAATAATTTGACAGAAAAAAATAAAATATGGAAGGACCCCACTTATATACACTGAAAACCAACTCAGTAATTGCCACTAAAAAGATCATCCGTTATTGACATATGGCTTGTTCTTTTATACATTTGTATAGACAATCTGGTAATTCGTAAAAAGGCAACAGTAAAATAAAACCAAAAATGAAAAAATCAATGTTCATCAAACGGTCACTAATTTTGTTTCTCATTTCTTTCCTTCTTACATCATCCGGCTATACTGAGGAAGTAAAATATAGTGACAGCCGGTCAAGCCAGGGTTTCACCCTGCTTGCTGCCGGGAATTCAAATGTACGTGTAATTCATTCCGTTAACAGTTTCAGTTTTAATGCAGTCACCATCAATGGTGAAGAGATGACCGTGATCAACATGCCCGGCATCATGCTCCCCAATGATGAAGGGGCTCCCAACCTTCCCGGAGAAGGAAGATATGTAGCCATGCCTGTTGGGGCTTCAGCAAAACTGAATATCATCAGCATGCAGGTTGAAACTTTTCAGAATATTGAAGTGGCTCCTTCACCACGTATCCCTTTTGAGGATGATGATGGTCCGCTGTATTATGAAAAGAATATGGCAATTTACGGGCAAAATGCTTTTTACCCGGCAAATCCCGTAAAGATCTCCGAACCGGCTAAGATCAGGGGCGTTGACGTTGTCATACTCGGGATCACACCTTTTCAATACAACCCGGTGAGCAAGGAATTAAAGGTTCTGCGCAATATCGAGGTGGAGATCGTATTCGAAGGTGGGAGCGGGCAGTTTGGTGATACCCGGTACCGCAGCAGGTGGTGGGATCCGATCATGGCTGATGCCATTATGAACTTTGAATCTCTTCCGGAAATCGACTATAACTGGATGCACCAGGGAGTAAACCGTGCCGGCGACGGCTGTGAATACCTTATCATCACCCCTGATGATCCTGATTATGTATCATGGGCAGACTCAATTGCCACTTTCCGGAATAAACAAGGTATCCTTACTGATGTGGCGACATTGACTGAAGTGGGCGGTAATACAACCTTCGATATTGAAGCATTCGTCGACAATGCATACAATACCTGGACCATCCCCCCCTCCGCAGTACTGCTTCTCGGTGACTTCGGAACAGATATTAATTATAACGTAATTGCGCCCATCTACAACAGTTACTGTGCTTCGGATAATATCTATGCCGATGTTGACGGTGACCATCTTCCTGAAATGGCATTTGCACGTATTACAGCCAACAATGCCGCCCAGGTGGAGACCATGGTTACCAAATTCATCGATTACGAAAGAAACCCTCCAACCAACCCTGATTTCTATGACAACCCGATCACTGCGGTTGGCTGGCAATCTACACGCTGGTTCCAGATCTGTGGCGAAACCGTTGGAGGATACTGGAAAAATGAACTTGGAAAAAACCCGGTCCGTATCAACGACATTTATTCGGGTACTCCGGGTGCCACCTGGTCATCAGCGACCAACACTTCTACTGTTGTTGATTACTTTGGCCCTAATGGCCTTGGTTATATTCCTGCAGCCCCAAGTACACTTGGCGGCTGGACAGGTGGTAATGCCACTATGATAAACAATACCATTAACAATGGTTCATTTATGATGCTTCACAGGGATCATGGCAGCCAAACAGGATGGGGCGAACCCTCATACCATAATTCCGATATCGATAACCTGCAAAATACAGACCTTATTTATGTAATGTCGATCAATTGCCTTACAGGCAAATATAACTGGTCAGGTGAGTGTTTTGCCGAAAAATTCCACCGGCACACTCATAATGGAGCAAATTCAGGAGCACTTGGCATAACGGCAGCTTCTGAAACATCTTATTCTTTCGTGAATGATACTTATGTATGGGGATTTATTGATAATTTATGGCCTGAATTCATGCCGGACTACGATACGGAATATCCCCAGGATTATGCCATGCCGGCCTTTGGTAATGCTTCAGGGAAATTTTTCCTCCAACAGTCAAACTGGCCGTACAATACAAGTAATAAACAGGTAACATATCACCTGTTCCACCATCATGGGGGAGCTTTTCTTACTATATACAATGAAGAACCCATGCTTCTGACCATTATTCATGATGGGATGATCGTATTTGGCGATCCTGATTTTGAGATTACAGCTGATAATGGTTCATTGATATCGCTCTTCTATGATGGAGAGATCATTGCTACTGCTACAGGAACCGGATCAGTTCAATCTATTCCTGTACCGGCCGTACCTTTGGGTGAAACTGTAATCCTTACAGTGACCAAACAGAATTATTTTCGCCATGAGGAGCCTCTGCCGGTAGAAGATCCCCTTTCTGCAATGTTTGAAGCTGATATGACCTTAACCTGTATCGGTGGGGAAATTAATTTCACAGACCTGAGCCTGGGGGATCCTGTTTCATGGCTATGGACTTTTGAAGGTGGCGTTCCCGGCAGCTCGACAGATCAAAACCCGCAAGGAATAGTTTATAACAGTTCCGGCGATTTTGATGTAACGCTGCAGGTTACCGCCGGCAATTCTACCGATACATACACCATTACGGATTATATTTCAGCGGTGACCGCATTAGACGTAGTGGCAACCATCTATGCTTCAACTCTTGAGATTTGTGCTACCGAAGAAGTGATCTTCACTGCGGATGTTGTTAATGGAGGCACAGCTCCCGCTTATCAATGGAAGCAAAATGGTACCAACGTTGGTGATGGTACAGATACTTATGCAACTACAAGCCTTGCTGACGGCGACATTGTTGAATGTGAAGTTACCTCTTCATTCTCTTGTGCAACTCAGAATCCGGTGATGTCAAATGCAATAATGATAACCGTCTTTCCTTCTTTCCCGGTAAGTGTTACCATTGAAGCCGATACAACAGTCATTTGTGAAGGCGCCACAGCTTTGTTTAATGCTTATCTTGAAAATGGCGGTGACGAACCGTTTTACCAGTGGAAAGTCAATGGTGTCGACACCGGGGCAAATCTTCCGGCATTTGTATCCAGTGTGCTGGAGGATGGAGATACTGTTACCTGTGAAGTAACCTCCAACCTATTCTGTGCGGTTAATAATCCTGCCCTGTCAAATGAGATCATCATGTCAGTATTAGAGGTACTCACTGCAGAAGTTAATATCGAAAGTTCAGCCGGAGAGATATGTGAGGGTGATGAAGTAACTTTTAATGCAATACCTGTCAATGGCGGTGCAGAGCCTGCATTCCAGTGGAAAGTAAATGGCGAAAACGTTGGCGAGAACAACGATACTTTAACTACAACGGAACTTGCTGAAGGGGATGATGTATGTTGTGAGTTGACTTCCTCTTACGAATGCCTGGTTAACAATCCGGTTACGTCAAATCACATCTTTATGACAGTAAATCCATATCCTGAGGAACTGGCAAAACCTTCCGGCCCGGACTATGTTGACTTACTTTCGACGCAAACAAGCAACTATACCACTACCGAAGATACCACTCTGGCCTATAGTTGGACCGTGAGCCCCGAAAATGCCTGGGAAGAACTTACAGTTAATATGCATAACCTGACTGTAACCTGGTCTCTTGCATATATGGGGCAGGCAGTCATAAATGTATATGGTACTAATGATTGTGGCGATGGCCCCCTTTCTGAAGATAAGATAGTTACTATCGACAATACCACTCTTATCAGGGAAAATGGCAGCAGGGTTGGATTATCCGTATTCCCGAATCCTAACAACGGAACCTTTACTCTTCAGCTTTCATCTGAGAGCAATGAAGTTGTGAAGCTTAGCGTCAGAAGCATGGTTGGTGAATCCATATTCAGCGAAGAACAAATCACTGTTAATGGTGAATTTATTAAAACTATTGACCTGAGCAGTTATGCAGAAGGTATTTACTTCTTAATTTTAGAAAATAACAATACCATTATCACTGAGAAAATTGTTATTCAGAGATAAGTTTAACAAAAATGATTATTATGAAAAAGTTTCTATTATTATTTTCGCTTGTTATAGCGACTGTTATTGTATTTGGGCAACAAGTTGACCGTGAAGACAATATCCGGGTCAATGGCCCAGTTAAAAATCAGGTCGATCTCGGACAGCTTCCAAATGGAATTTATTTCATGGTACTGGAAGGCGATACGGAACGGTACTTCCACAAACTTGTGATACGTAAATAAACACTTATATAACACTAAATTTTATAAAAAATGAAAACACTTCGTCATTTTAGCATCCTGATCCTGAT
>JAGLEK010000086.1 GCA_023145125.1 Bacteroidales bacterium
CTGGGGGATGGTACCCTTGATGGTTTTAATGTGGTGAAAGCACCGATAAGCCAATTGAGCAGGGCCACTGTGGCAGACCTGGGGATTGATGCAAAGTCAGCTGATAGGACCAAGAACCAGTTTGCTCTTGGTATCCTTTACTGGCTATTCAATAAGGATCTGAAATTTGGCGAAGAGTTCATCGAGAATAAGTTTGGTGATAAGAAACCATTACTTGCCGAGGCTAATAAGCGTGTGCTGCGAGCCGGTTATAATTATGCGGAGACTGTTGAAGCCCTTCGTACGACATACCAGATCAACCCGATCAAAAACCGCAAAGGCAGGTTCAGAAATATAACTGGTAATATAGCCACTGCCTGGGGGCTTATGGCTGCTGCTGAACGGTCAGGGATGGAGCTTTTCCTTGGGTCATATCCTATTACCCCTGCTACCGAGATCCTTCAGGAACTGGCGAAAATGAAACACTTTGGAGTGAAAACATTCCAGGCTGAAGATGAACTCGCGGGTATTAACTCTGCTATTGGCGCGAGCTTTGCCGGTGACTTCGCGGTAACAACAACCTCCGGCCCCGGGCTGGCATTAAAAAGTGAGGCTGTAGGGCTGGCTGTGATCACTGAATTACCACTGGTCATTGTTGACGTACAGCGTGGTGGACCGGCTACCGGACTGCCTACCAAACCGGAACAAGCCGACCTCATGCAGGCTCTCTTTGGAAGAAATGGTGAAAGCCCCTGTGTTGTGATGGCAGCAAGTACGCCTGCCAACTGCTTTCATTATGCTTTCATGGCCGGCAAGATAGCACTGGAGCATATGACCCCGGTGATACTACTCACTGATGGCTACCTGGCAAATGGTTCAGAACTGTGGAACGTGCCTGTGATCAAAGAAATGCCTGAGATTCATCCTCCTTTTGTGGAGGATAACTTTGATTATCAGCCTTACGAACGCAATCCGGAAAATCTGGCCAGGCGATGGGCCCTGCCGGGGCAGGCAGGCATGCGCCATAGGATCGGTGGCCTGGAAAAAGAAGATATTACCGGTGACGTTTCCCATAACCCTTATAACCATGAAAGGATGGTACACCTTAGGGAGGAAAAGGTGCAAAAGGTTGTTGATTTTATTCCTGAAATAGAGCTCTACGGTGAAGATAGCGGTGAATTGCTCGTGGTTGGATGGGGTGGTAGCTATGGAGCCCTGGTATCTGCTGTGAGGGATTTGCATGAAGATGGCAAGAAGGTAAGCCTTGCACAATTCAATTATATCAAACCACTGCCTAAGAACACTACTGAAGTGTTCAGCAAGTTTAAAAACATTATCGTTTGCGAATTGAACATGGGACAGTTTGCCAATTATCTGCGTATGACCCATCCTGAGTTCAATTACCTGCAACATAATAAGATACAAGGTTTGCCATTTATGATCTCTGAACTGAAAGAGAAGTTCAACAAAATTCTGGAGGGTTAAATCATGACTGAAGTTATTAAAGTAGATCAACTGCAGAATACAAAAGCTGATTTTAAAAGCGATCAGGTTGTAAAATGGTGTGCAGGATGTGGCGATTTTGCCATACTTTCAGCCATACAGAGTACTCTTGTCGAAAGCAACGTAAGAAAGGAAGATGTTGTCTTCGTATCAGGGATCGGATGTTCTTCACGATTTCCCTATTATATGAATACGTACGGATTTCATGGCCTGCACGGAAGAGGTGCAGCCATTGCTTCCGGCATTAAGGTAGCCAACCCAAAGCTTGATGTATGGCATATCACCGGAGATGGCGACAGCATGGCCATTGGCGGGAACCACTTTATCCATCTTATCAGGCGCAATATCGACATGAACGTTGTCCTGTTCAACAATAAGATCTATGGCCTGACCAAAGGACAGTATTCCCCAACTACTCCAAGGGGAAGTATTACTAAATCCTCTCCGGATGGTACCATCGAAAACCCTTTTAAACCGGGTGAACTCACAATGGGTGCACAGGGGTCTTTCTTTGCCAGGGTGGTTGATACTGAACCTAAAAGGATGAAAGAAGTATTTCTGGAGGCGACCAAACATCGGGGTACATCAGTGGTCGAGGTACTCCAGAACTGTGTGATCTTCAACAACCGTATCCATTCCGAGATCACCGGAAAAGATGTACGTGACGACCACCAGATACATCTTGAACACGGAAAACCTATGGTTTTTGGAAAGGAAAAAAATAAGGGGCTTGTCCTGAAAGGCTCCCGGCTGGAGGTGGTAACAATAGGCAAAAATGGTATCACTGAAAAGGATATCCTGGTACACGACGTACATAATCCGGATGATACAACCCATTATATGCTGGTTAGGATGACATTGCCTGAATATCCTGTAGCTACAGGAGTGATACGCGCTTGTGAATGTTCAAATACCTATGACGCAGAGCTGGAATTCCAGGTAGAACGGGCAAAGAAAAAAGCCGGAATGAACTCTTTACAGGAACTGTTGGAAGAAAATTCTTTTATAGTCGATTGATCATAAACCACCTGTCTTTTATTTGATTATATGGCTTTTCATTGTGCAAATGGATCATATCCATTAACTTTGCTTTGTGATCGGGAAATTCAAATCATTTATTGAGAGCAACCATCTGTTCGACAAAAGTGACCGCGTGCTGCTGACAGTGAGCGGGGGAATGGATTCCATGGCAATGGCAGAACTTTTCAGCCGTGCCGGCTATAATTTTGCTATCATCCATTGCAATTTTAAACTTCGTGGCAGGGAAGCAGATCTGGATGAACAGCTAACGGAAACCATGGCCGGCAGGTATGAAGTGGACTTCTTCTCGAGATCTTTTAATACTGCGGAGATTGCGAAAGACAGGGGTGAATCGATCCAGATGGTGGCACGTGACCTCAGATATGAATATTTTTATGAAGTGGCGGAGGAGCATGGGTTCAATTATATTGCAACAGCTCATCACCTCGACGATCAGATCGAAACATTCTTTATCAACCTGACGCGGGGAACCGGTATTGCCGGCTTGCATGGAATAAGAATAAAGCAGGGAAAGATCATCAGGCCGATGATGTTTGCCCAAAAGCAGGATATTGATGCATTTGTTACGGAGAATATGCTTGCCTACAGAGAAGATGAATCAAACCGTAGCCTGAAATACACCCGCAACAGGATCAGGCATGAGCTGATGCCGGCTTTTCTGGAGATGAACCCTGCTTTTCGTGAGGAAATGACCGCTAACATCAAACGACTGGCTGAAACCGAGGTAGTTTTCAAGCAGTATATCTCCAAAGTAAAATCAGATGTCCTCCATCAGGAAGGGGAGGTGACCGCCATTGATATTCAGAAATTGAAGGTACTGGAGCCATTGCAAGTCTTCTTGTATGAATTCATCATGGAGTATGGATTTAAAAAAGACGATGTCGGCAATATTATTCAGTCCCTGGATGGTATTTCCGGAAAAAAATTTCTAAGCCCTACC
>JAGLEK010000087.1 GCA_023145125.1 Bacteroidales bacterium
ACCCAGAAATATGATGCACTCTTCATTTCCTGTTTTTCAGCAGTGACCCATATCGGTTCACCGCCATAGAAGTAGCCGTTCTCCACCGCTTCCCGGTCGCGAATAGCATAATAGATATTGCTGTCGGGATCCCAGAAGGAGTTCAGTACGATGCCGTGATTATCCGGATACAGGCCGGTTGCCATAGTATAGTGGTTGGGAAAAGTTTTAGTAGGGAACGCCGACATCAGCGAGACCGCTTTCACGCCGCTTGCAGCAATGGCATCCAGGTTTGGTGTCGGGATGCTGTCGGGGTAATCCCAGCGGAATCCATCCATTGAAAGAATGACCAGGTAAGGACGGCTTTCTTCTTTATTACAGCATGAGCCGGTGATAAAAACGATAGAACTCAGCAGAAACAGGTAAATCAGTGCTTTTTTCATATTCAGTATCTTAATTGTCAGATGCAAAAGTAAAAAAAGCCGCCCACAACCGGACGGCTTTTTGAAGTATTAACAAAAACTTAGTATTCTGTCAACGCTTAGAAGAAGACCTTCCAGCCAAAGCTGAAGGTACGGCCAAATCCGTAGAAGCCACGTACACTTTCTTCATCGTGACCTGATCCGTCATGAGCATCTGCCCAGTAAACCTGGTCAAATACATTATAAACATTGAAGGTGAATTGTGAACCCATTTTAGCCACTTTGAAATTATAAGCAGCATAGAAGTTGGTCATTACCCATGCAGGAATTTTGTAAGCCTGTTCCCTGTCGTTCGGGTCATCCCTGTCAGTTGGGTCAAACTCAGCGTAGAAGTTGTCATAATAAATAATGTCGACACCAAGGTTGATCTTTTGGAAAGGATTATACTGTAGTTTCAGTCCGAGCTGAGTCTGTGGTGCATCACCAACTTTCAGGCCTTTGGCATATACATTTGTTGTATCCTGCTGTTGGGTCTGGTCATCGGTAACGATAGCCTGTACGTCATTCTGCCATTCCCAGTCGCCGATTGAAGCAAGGATTCCAATGTCGAATACATCAGTAACATGAGCAAGGGCTTCAATCTCAATACCCATATGTGTAGCGTCGAGGCCGGTGATGAATGAACGTGTGTCCTGGCCACCTGAGCTATATGAGCGTGAAAGCACTGATTTGTCTTGCCACATAGTGTAATATCCATTCACATTGGCATGGAAATACCTGCTTTGGAATCCATAACCAAGCTCAAAGCCAATCACACTTTCATTTTGGATGTCAGTTGTACTTACATCGTTGGTATAGTTCGGGAAGAGGTACCAGAAATCAGGAGCTTTTGCATAATATCCTGCATTTGCAAACACATTATGCTGCTCATTAATATTATAGTTGGCACCTATCTTACCATTATAACCGATCTTAGAATAAACTTCACTTTTTTGATCAGCTTCTGCAGCATAATTGTAACGATCAACCCTTTGATACCATGTGTTTGAAATGGTTCCTGCTATGAATGCAGTAAAGGGGCCTGATTCGTACTCCAGTTGTGCAAATGCCCCACCGTATTTCACAAGGCCATCATTATCATAAGCGATCTTATCATCTACTGTCATGATCTGGTTCCTTCCTGCTACACCATCAACGGCATATTTATATTTCTCATAATAGAAGTCACCACCCATGAGGTCACGTACTTCCCTGTAGTGTTCACCCTTATATGAACGGCCATCGATACCTACCATAAGGTTTAAGTTATCACCAAGATCAACTTTTAAGGTTGAAAGAATTCCGTACCAGAAGTGGTTATTCACTGAATTACGCAGGATTGTTTTACTCTGGCTCATGGTATCACCATTTACGACATATGTAGTGTCTAAGCCCTGGTTTGTTGAGTTCCAATCGACCGCAGCATCCCAGTTGATCTGGCCAGTTGCTGTATATGGAGCATATGAACCAAGTGGCCCTGTTCCACCACCGTTACCTGTTGAAATGTAAGCAGAGGTAGCAAGGAATAATTTTTCGTTGATGTCATAGTACCAGTTAACGGCAAATTGTGGTTTGTGGTAATAGTTCTTCCGCTGGTTCAGCTGCTCGCCATCCTTGTATCCCCAGTCGGCATTGTATTTATTACCCCATTTATCATATTTCTCTTTTGAGAGCCATGAATAACGTTGTCCGTGCTTTTGTGGAGCACCGATGGCGGTGAAGGCCAGTTTGTGCTTCTTGCCGATATCCTGGCTAACTGAGAGATAGTAGCTCCAGGCATCTACGTCGGTAACCGGGATATATCCCTCACCCCATGTACGTGTACCTACAAAGTAGATTGCAGTACCTGAGCTCAGTTTGCCGGTGGAGAGGCTGAGAGTCATTTTCTGGTTGCCGAAGTCGGTTACTTCATATTTGAATGAACCGCCTTTTTTGGCATCAGTGGTTTTGGTAATGATGTTCATGGTACCACCAATAGAGTTGATGGCCAGATTTGAAGCACCAAGTCCACGCTGTACCTGCATCTGCTTGGTAGCATCGCCCAGACCTGCCCAGTTTGACCAGTATACCCATCCGTTCTCCATGTCATTAACGGGAATACCGTTGATGAGAACGGC
>JAGLEK010000088.1 GCA_023145125.1 Bacteroidales bacterium
CTTTCCTTACAAATGGTGCATGTGAAATGCAAAAAGCCAGCCACCACCTACGATAAATCTTCGGTGGTCAATGGCTGGCTTTTTGTAGCCCCGACAAGAATCGAACTTGTATCTAAAGTTTAGGAAACTTCTATTCTATCCATTGAACTACGGGGCCCGGTCGAACATTGTCGATTGTCGATTGTCGGTTGTCGATTTTCGAAGTGATTGACAATTTTCGATTTTGTGGGTGCAAAATTACGAATAATTGTGAATTCCACAATATCCTTTAACCTACAAGCTGCCAGTGATCAGTAGCCAGAAACCAGTTACTGGTCGCTGATTACTTGCTGCTGGTATTAGCTAATAAACTTAATGCTATTATATCAAGCCTTGCTTGTGCTTCTCCCCAATAACCTTCAGCATATCAGTGGCCATCTCGGGAAGCCTGAACTTCGGATCCCAACCCCACTCGGCACGGGCAGCACTGTCGTCCATGTTGTTTGGCCAGGTGTCGGCAATGGCTTTCTTGGCATCGCTGACATCATAATTCATCACGAAACCGGGGAGGTGCTTCTTCACCTCAGCAGCAATGATCTCCGGATCAAAGCTCATGGCTGATACATTAAATGCATTGCGGTGGATCAGCTTTGAAGGATCGGCTTCCATCAGGTCGATGGCGGCATCCAGTGCATCGGGCATGTACATCATATCAAGGAAGGTGCCGGCCGGCAACGGACAGGTGAACTTCCCTGTCTTGATAGCATCATAAAAGATCTCAACGGCATAGTCGGTGGTTCCACCGCCCGGAAGGGTAACATTGGAGATGATGCCGGGGTAACGCAGTCCCCGGGTATCAACGCCGAAACGTTTGTGATAATAATCGCTCAGCAGCTCACCGGCTACTTTAGTCACACCGTACATGGTAGTAGGGCGCTGGATGGTGTCCTGCGGTGTGTCGTCAAGCGGTGTGGTCGGGCCGAAAGCACCGATGGAACTCGGGAAAAATACAGCACATCCGTGTTCACGTGCAACTTCCAGTACATTGTAAACACCGTTCACGCCAACATTCCATGCTGCCTGTGGCTTTTCTTCCGCCACGGCGGATAGCAAGGCGGCAAGGTTGTAAATGGTATCGATATTATATTTCTTTACTACATCAACGATACGCTCGGGCATGGTGGCATCGACCATTTCCATGGGGCCTGAATCAATCACGTCCTGTGTGGGCATGGTCTTGCGGTATCCTGCAACAACATTGTTCGCGCCATAGATATCACGCAGGCGCATGGCAAGCTCAGAACCAATCTGTCCTGCTGTTCCTATGATCAGAATGTTTTTCATATTTTCTTATTTATTGTTTTGTTATTTCTTTAACACAAATGTGGGGCAAAAGTAAGGAAAATTGCTAAATGGTTAAATGGCTAAATGGTTAAATGGTTTTCATCACTAAAGGGATCACCTAACACCCAACACCTAACACCTAACACCAACTCAAAACCCAACCCTCAACACCCAAAACTGCAATGAGTTATTTAGATTCAATATAGCAAATAAGTCAAAATTTATCTTTTATATTTGCAGTCCTTGTTATAAAATAAACAGTACTAATCACATAAATCAATCCATCATGTACGGAAAAAT
>JAGLEK010000089.1 GCA_023145125.1 Bacteroidales bacterium
CTGGATGCTGGATACTGGATATCCCTACTTATTTTTTGCTCTGTTGTTTTTCCAGGAAATAACTGATAACTAATGCAAGTCCTCCCCACAGGAAGATCATGGAAAAATATGAAACCTCAGGTTCCAGTGCAGTTGTTACTTCAATTATATTCCCAAGCAGAATACCTATTGCAACACCGATCAGAAGTAATCCGTAACGAATACCAAGCATGGCGGGCTTCAGATATTCAAAGGAGGAGGGATCAGCACCTTTTTCAAGCATGGTCATTCTTTCTTTTTTCCTGACACCAAGGTATACGATACCATATATGAATCCGAAGATCACAAGCAGGACAAGTATTGGAGTTAATTCAATCATAATATTTTGTTTTAAATGGTAAATGAATGTTTCTGCATCTTTGACGCAATCTTCTCCACCAGGTTACAACTCAGGGGAATAAAATTTAGAACCTTTAATATTTCTATTTGTGTTAGCATACCGGTACGAGGTGCGGGGGATGGGGTATGAGGACTTCATCCTCCATCCTTGTACCTCGTACCCTGTCCCACAAACCAATTTCACTGGTCTTATAAAGATACTTTCCTAAATTTGCAGTATGATTGATATCGTTACATTTAATATTAATGAAAAGCCTGACCTTAGCAAACAGGCCAACCAAATCCGTCAAAAAGTATTTGTTGAGGAACAAAATGTTGATCCCGTCCTGGAATATGACGAGTATGAATCAACAGCAATCCATTATTTACTTAGCGTTGAGGGTGTTCCGGTAGCTACAGCACGTTGGCGGGAAACACCTAAAGGCATCAAACTGGAAAGGTTTGCCACCTTAACTTCACATCGTAATAAAGGCCTGGGTGCTTTCCTGCTTGAGGACATCCTGAACGACATCCTCCCAACAGATAAAAAGATATACCTCCACTCCCAGTTGAAAGCCATACCCTTCTATAAAAGGCACGGGTTTGTTATAATAGGCGAGCAATTCACAGAAGCAGATATTGAACACTTTGAGATGGAATACAGGTAGGAAAAACGAACAACGAATAATGAACAACGAATATCAGGGAGTGACAGATTATAAATTCTAAAGACTGAATTGTAAAGTCTTAGTTTTCAATAACCTTTTTATAGTGTTCGTACCTCTCAAAGATCTCCACCACAAAGTTATAGGTTTCTTCACCACGGGCATATCCATATTTCACCACTGAATCGCGGTAATAGACAGGATTTGATTTGTTGAGGATGAAAAAATCAACATTATCGGTCCAGACGTTGGGGTCTTTGCCATGCTTCTCCGCCAGGCGGCGCCCATCATAAATATGTGCAATCCCAACGTTATAAGCTGCCATTACAAACCGGATGCGCTCTTCCGGATCTTCAATTTCCGGAGGAAGCTGTTTGTCGAGCCAGCGAAGGAATTCTATCCCGGCCCTGATCTGGTCGGACGGAGGAGAATTTGTATCGACACCGTAAGCTTCAGCTGTTGTTGGCATCAATTGCATCAGTCCGAAAGCCCCGACCCAGGAAGTAGCATCAGGATGAAAGCGTGATTCCTGGTAAATCAGGGAAGCTACCAGCCTCCAGTCCAGGCCATAAAAAGCACTATACTCACGTATGATCTCATCATATTGTGAGATCTTCCCACCACCGATCGAATGATACTCACTCTGAGCGATGTTAACAGAACGTGGGTTGTTGAAATACTTATTATAAACATAGCGAGAGGCAACACTCTTTTTGTAATCCATGATCCAGTCATTGATCTCAAATCTCAAACTGTCACTACCCTGTCGTACTGCCCAGGCAACATGTTGCGGGAAGCTCACTGCAGTCTTGACATCAATATTCGGATAATACTTTTGATTCACTTTTGCGATATGCTCATCTGCAACGGTGAATTCGATCTCCCCTTCAGCAACTGCGGTGATTAGCTGTTCAACCTCCCTTTCCGGATCAACAAAAATGTGGATTGTATCCCCGATCTCATTTGCAAGAATTTCAAGCCTGTCGGCAAAAACAGTTCCCTTTTGTACGTATACATCTTTGCCGGCCAGGTCTAATGGATTCCTGATCAGCATATCCTCAATTTCATCCCATGTGCGCATTTTCCTCCAGTTCTCGGGTTTACGCTGTATCAATACCTGTTTGGTTTGAATCTGGGGTAGGGTAAAATCAACCAGTTTCTGTCTGTCGCTGGTCACTGTCAGTCCCATCGCGATCACGTCAACCTTTTCATTATTTAAAAGATCGAAGGCCTGATTCATATCGCTGCTGATCACAAGTTTCAGGTTTACATCCAGAAAATCAGCAAATTGCTGAAGCATTTCAAACTGATAACCCATGGGTTCTCCCCGGTAAATAAAATAATTGGTGGAGTTATAATCAGTGAGGGCAATCAGGGTATCGCGATCCAGGATCCGCTGCATGCTTTGATCTTGAGGCAACAGCTCATCATCCAGAATGTCACTCATTTTATCATCATGACCACTAATGCATGAATAGAGCAAGAACATCCATCCTGCAAAAAAGAACGCTAATATTAATATTGGTTTCCTTTTCTTCAAATAAAATTTTTCAAATTGTACACCAATGTAATAAATAATGTCATGTTTAGGGGATAAAATTTATTAACAGTTGCTGGTTGCTGGATACTAGATACTAGATACTGGATACTGGATGCTGGATACTGGATGCTGGATACTGGTTACTCTTTCACACGCGTCCAATAAGTAGTTTTTCCAATAAGTGATATTCCGATGTATCCCCTGATCTTTAACAGGTCATATTCCTTCATTATAATATAGCAACTGTAGGTTTTTCCGGTTTTGGGATCGTAAATATCTCCCTCGTCCCATTCATTATCCTCATCCCATTCAAAATCGGTGAGCAGCATAATGCCTAAAGAGGGGCGTTTCTGCAGTTCCGGATCCGGGTTGTGTTTGTCTAACTTAGCTTTTCCAGTTTCATCATCAATGGGAAATTTATACCAGATAGTCTTGCCAAAATACAGATCCCCCTCTTTATAGATCTCAATATGGGCATCTTCATCTTCGTTCAGCCACACCCCGAGCAAGTCGTCAGACTTATAGTCCTGAGCTGAAACATTTGCGGCAGTAAGCATACCGACCGCGATCACCATTAATAAAATCCTGAGTTTTTTCATAATCATTTAGTTGGTTAGTATATATTCGGAAACTAAGATACATTAAAAGTTTATTCCTCCCTGCATACTAATTTTAACAGAGCCATTGTTTTGCACCAGGACCTTAACTGTTCAGGCCGGTTAAAACAATGTAGTTTCTTCGTTATCTGTCTAACAATCCGGATGTTAAGACTGTATTAAAATATCCCGTATTTTTGTATTATGCGAATGGCTCAGGCATATTTATTGATCCTTATTTTATTAACTCAGGCATTCCTGCATGCCCAGGTAAGCATTAACTGTGATGAATGGGATTTTGAATCCGGAACTGATCTCTTAACTAATGACAGCATGCCGTTTTCCATTGCCGTGCCTGGTTCCGGATTACTGAATAATGCCCAAATATCGTTTTGCCCTTCAGGCATAGAGCGTTCGTCTCCCAATGATGTTAATAAGCGCCATCACTTTGATTGGGTCGTTAAATACAATAATATTTACCTGAAAACTTCAGGAGGGCTCGTTTTTGAGGGGATGAATGAGCATGGATTTTCAGCATCGCTAATGTTTCTTAATAACAGCCGGCTTCCTGAGAAAGACAAGGAGCATATTCCCATCGCGGCTTCGCTAAGCGTTAATTTCTTCATCGATCATTTTAAATGCATCGACACTGCCTTGCTTGCCATTTGGGACATCCGGATATTTGATGATTTAGACCTTGAATGCGGGTGGCCTTTCAGGTTAATATTGCATGATTCAAGCGGGGCAACAGCATATATTGAATATGTCAGGGGAGACCTCAGGGTATATACACCTGAATCCCCTGCCCTGATTGTAGGAGGCCCTACATATGCACGCCTGATCACCCTGGGGCACTTTCCGGATTCAATACCTGCAGGCAAAGCTGAAAAACGTTTTCTGGATATTACAACAAATAGCATCCCGGATATCTCGTGGACTTTATTGCAGTATTACAATGAGAGCTATTCTGATCACTATTATGGAATATTAAGAGACCATATGAATAAAGAATTACTCATCATGGATCCATCTGTTGAAGAATTGAGGTTAAAATTCAGTGAGATCGTTTTCACCCCGGGAAAGGTAACAACCAAAAATATCTTCTAAAACTCCGACAGCCTTGTCTTTACTTTCGATGCCAGGATATCGATAGCCACAAGATTTTCGCCTCCCTGCGGCACGATAATATCGGCATATCTTTTAGAAGGCTCAATGAATTGCAGGTGCATTGGTTTTACGAAAGTGTAATAATGCCTGAGCACATCCTGCACATCCCTTCCCCTTTCGATAATATCCCTTCGCATGATACGCGACAGGCGGTCATCATCATCGGCATCCACAAAAGTCTTCACGTCAAAACGCCCCCGCAGCTCCGGATTTGTAAAGATGAGGATCCCCTCAACGATGGTCACCTCTTTGGGCTCAATTCTTATTGTTTCTTTCAGGCGGGCACAATCAACATATGAATAGGTGGGCATCTCAATAGCATGCCCTTCCATAAGCTGGTCTATATGACGTATCAAAAGTCCCCATTCAATAGAATCAGGATGGTCAAAATTTATCTTTTTCTTTTCTTTCGGAGGAAGATGGCCGTTATCCCAATAGTAGGAGTCCTGTACGATCACAGAAACACTATTCCTGGGAAGAAGTTCTATTATCCGGTTCACCACCGTAGTCTTTCCGGATCCCGATCCGCCTGCTATTCCAATAATCAACATAATTGCCAGTTTTCTGCTGCTAAGATAGCAAAATCATAAGGGTTGCCAACCTTATTAGGGTTGCCAACCCTAAAATATCGTTATCCCCAGGGCACCAATACCTGAAAGTAAAATACTCCAGATCACATTCCCGATCAACGACCAGATCAGCAATCGATTTGTCGCCCTTACGATGGTAATGCCAATGGCCATACCCAGTATCGGCCCGAATATACCGGGCAGTAAGAGGCCGAGGCCAATAACACCATATTTATTAAGGTAGCGGTGCATTTTTGCCCTGGATCTTCCCAGGTACCTTTCACCTCTCTTGCTCATCACATACCTTTTAACGCGGCTTCCAAAAATATAGACCAGGGTGGTGCCGGTTGCTGACCCCAGGGAAATAGTTATCGCAATCACGTAGGGATTGAAGCCATAGGCCAGGCCAACAGGAATGGCCATCCACAGGCCGAAAGAGCCCACGCAGAATAATATGATAAGGTGCAGGATTGTCAAGCTTTATTTATTTTAAATATTCTTCTAACCCATGAAGATAACAAAACCCTAAAATTGAATCTGAAGCAAATGGAATTCATCCGGAATTAAATTAGCTTTTATCTTCACAGAATTCCGTGAGCACACCGAAAGTGGATTTGGGATGCAGAAAAGCAATGTCCAGGCCTTCGGCCCCTCTGCGTGGCTGCAGGTCGATCAGCCTGATGCCACTTTCTTCAGCCTCTTTCAGGTGAGATTCAATGCCCTTCACGGCATACGCGATATGATGGATACCTTCACCACGCTTTTCAATGTGTTTCCCGATAGGGCCCTCCGGATCGGTAGATTCCAGCAATTCGATCTTTGTTTGCCCGATCCTGAGGAAAGCGGTCTTTACCTTCTGGTCTGTTACCTCTTCTATGGCATAACATTTCGTGCCAAGCATCTTTTCATAAAAAGGGATGGCCTCATCAAGGCTTTTAACAGCTATTCCAATATGTTCAATATGAGTTGGTTTCATTACAGATACCTTTATTGTGAAATTTTTCAGAAAAGTAGGATAAATTTTAATTCCAAAAAAAGAACCGGCCATATATTTTTGTGAATAAGCCGGTTCCTTATGTGCATTTCAGGACAAAAGATCTATCCGGTCAATTCAAATACGATCTCAAGGATCATTTTGGATTTAACCTTTTTGCCGGATTGCCTTGCAGCATCCCACATTTTACCGGTTAGATTGATCAGCCTGATGGCCTCCTGTTCAAAGACCGGATCCATGCTGCTCACGATCTCGATATCACTTATGCTTCCATCGGTATCGATCACAAATTTAACATAAACCGTGCCCTCAAGCTGTTCGCTCAGTGCGCCTGCCGGATAAACCATATTCTTTTTCAGGAAAGCTTCTACTCCATCTTTGTCGCCTGTGAATTCAGCCGGCTTTTCAACAAGTTCATAGACCTCATCCACATCTGTAACAGCAGTAGCATCATTTAATGTAATACTCAGCTCTTCACAGTACTGTGTACGGCCTGATCCACCCCGGGAAGGCATAAGTTTTTGTGAATGAGATTTTTGCATATTATAACCACTTATCCCGCCAACAGCATAATTACTGACTCCTTCAGGCAATGGTAATGCTTGATTTACTGTGGTAAAAGTTCCGTCTTCATTCCTCACCCGGTTGTCAATAGCCACGAATGAAGTGTACTGTGTCAGCAGGTTATATTTCAAGCCCAGGGCGGTAACCTCCTCTTCGAGCCCGGATGTATAAAGGTTCAGTGATGCATAATCATCAAGGACTTTGATCTTTTCCCGGGCCCAGAGGTATGTCAGGGCGGCATTCCTGGTATCCGATGTATAGTCATCAACATCCAGCTTATTAATATACCGGCCTTCACCTGATGTGCCTTCGATCAGGATACTGCCTTCGGCTTTGCCTTTCCATTTTCCAAAAATGACGAGAGGGCGCTCTGCAAATACATCCGCCATGGAGAGCGGCTCCACATCATACACCTCAAAACCATCATAGCTCACCTTGATATTGGTAAGCACAGGGTGTTGAATATAATTCCTGAACTTTTCTGCTATTGCGTCGGCATATTCACCGGAGGTGACCACGAAAGGGGAACCCATGCCGACATGTGCCATGCCTTCGATGAGATGCCGGTTCACTGATGAACCTATTCCAAAGGGGAAGAAATTTGCTTCCCCGAGCGTGGTTCTGATCAGGTCAAAGGCTTCCTTCTCCACCGACACATAACCATCGGTAAGGATCACGAAACTCCTTGCGTAATCTTCCGTCCCTTTCAATGCCAGGGCCCTTTTAAGTGCCGGGAGCAATTCTGTACCGCCCCCACCATGCTGGCGGTCGATGAAATTGATGCCTTTGCGGATATTGCTTTCATTGGCTTCCAGCGAGCGCTCTGAAAACAGGCTGGAACCACCTGAAAAGAGCAAGATGTTAAAGCGGTCGGTAGATTTCAGCTTGCCCAGCAGGTTTCTCATAAGCTCTTTGGAGATATCCAGCGGAAATCCCCACATAGAACCGGAAATATCAACAATAAAGATATACTCTCGGGGGGGTATCTGTTCAGCTTTCGGCCTGGCGGGTGGCTGTATCATGGCCAGGAAGAAGTTCTCATCCTTCCCTTCATAGAGCAGAAGGCCGGATTCGATCTTCCCGCCTGCCAGCCGGTAACGGATGATCACATCCCTGTTGCCGGAGGCTGCATGGCCGTCTTTGAGTTTCAGGGTTGCCAGGGAAGGATCATCATAGATTATGGCCATATCATGGGTTTTGCAACTGATCTCCTGTATTGGCAGGCCTGCCGAAATGCTGGCCTTGATATCGAATTCATAAAGGGGTGCTTCACCTTCGTGGGTATAAGGATTCTTTATCCAGTTATTGGTGTTTGATGCCAGGTCTTCCGTATTGTTTGAATACCTGGGGCCAACCACAGTTGGATAGACGAACTCATATACCCCGCTTTCCGGTATGAGCAACTCGGTATAGCTCATCTCCACCAGGATCTCATCACCGGGCATTATATTGGCCACACTCATTGTAAACACATTCGGACGTTCCTGTTCGAGCAAAGAAGCGCTCTGGCCATTGTTACGGGCTTCCTCATAGGCTTCTCTTGCCTTTTTACGCTCTTCGATCTTTGCCACGATCTTCCTCTCCCCTATGGTCATCTGCATGCTGTAAACAGCAGCCCTCATGGAAGCCGGAAAAACATAAATAGCCTCAATAGGTTTCTCCCCTTCATTTTTATATACCTGGGCGATGGTCACATCGGCGATCACACCGGCAATCTTCACATCGGCAGATGTCGACAGCAGCGGCATCTTATCCGTTGAGGGATCACCCTTGGGTATCATGAAATAGGGAGAAAGGGTTTTCTCTTTTTCATATTCTTTGAATATCTGCGCTTTTACAGGAGCAGATGCCAGTATCGGTAATGCGAATATCAGGCCGGACA
Organism: Bacteroidales bacterium; assembly: GCA_023145125.1. Taxonomy (GTDB): domain Bacteria; phylum Bacteroidota; class Bacteroidia; order Bacteroidales; family B18-G4; genus B18-G4. The sequence continues at coordinate 8,335 of JAGLEK010000089.1, forward strand.
ACGCATGGATACCCATTTGAATTAATGTTCTCTTTTTCATAGTTATATTATTAAGGATTAAACAAAAAGCGTGTTCACATCAGGATGATGCAGAAGAGGAGATGATTCCATAAAACCGAAAAAAGTGTTGAGGGTTGAGTTTTGGGTTGGTGTCGGGTGTTAGGTTGGGGAGGGTGTGACTTTGGGACTATGTGACTGGGAGAAAATGGACAATGCAGAATGTGGAATGGACAATGAGTCCGTTTACAGGCATTGAGGAGTAGATTAGATGTAAACAAGCTTGGCCTGTGCATTTAACACTTGCTATACGGCATGGGTAAATTTTGTAATTTTATTGAAATATAGAAAAGCACGCGGCATAGCCACGGCCAAGAGCCGCAAACCAAAAAAGAAATAATCAGGATGGATTTTAAACTAAGGCCCTGGAATTTAGAGGATATTGAAAGTTTGGTTAAATATGCCAACAATACTAAAATTGCTGAAAACCTGACTAACCAATTCCCAAACCCTTATAAGCATGAAAATGGTATACGTTTCATTCAGATGACTTTAAAAGATAATCCAACCCAGATTTTTGCGATTGAAGTAAACGGAATAGCTTGCGGAGCGATTGGACTTCACTCACAAACAGACATATATGCAAGGAATATGGAACTTGGATATTGGTTGGCAGAATCATACTGGGGAAAAGGAATTATGACTATGGCTATAAAACAAATTGTTGATTATGGCTTTAAGACATTTCAAATTGACAGAATCTTTGCCAGGCCATTTGGAACAAATATAAGTTCTCAGAAAGTATTGGAAAAAGCAGGATTCAATTTAGAAGCAAGATTTGAAAAGACTATCTATAAAAATGGAGAGTATTTGGACGAATTAATTTATGCAATTAGAAAAGAATGAAGAAAGACAATCTGAAAAAAGCAGTATTTACAATATTTTGTTTCGTTTCTACAATGACTGTTTTGGGTCAGTGGCAGCAGTTGAACGGGCCGGCAGGCGGATATATAAGGAGTATCATTTTTGATGGGCACACATTATATGCTGCAAGCGGTGGCGGAGTATTGGCAAGCGACAACCAGGGAGGATCATGGTCGTTTCGTAATGCAGGCCTAAAAAGCTGTGACACAAAATCCTTCACTAAATTAGGAAATTATGTTTTTGTGTCTACAGATGAGAATGTATTCCGTACGAACGATTACGGAATGACATGGGAACCGGCAGGTACAGAATTAGACGGGAAATACGTCAAGAACCTGACCGTATGCAATAATGTGCTGTTTGCCGCTACATACCTGAGAGGTATATACTGTTCACCAGATACAGGAAATACATGGACAGCCATAAACAATGGTTTTCCTGCAAAATATGCTTATTACCTTGCAACAGACGGCTCCAATATTTTTGCAGGAACATACCAGGATGGGCTGTACCGGTCGACAGATATGGGTAATAACTGGTTACCGATTAATAATGGACTCACAGAATTAAACATTATGGCCATAATATGTTATGGCAGTAAAGTGTTTGTAAGCACATTGTCTTCCGGTGTTTTTGTTTCTTCAGATAATGGAAACACATGGGATCCATTAGGAACCAACATACCTTCTGTTAAAGGTTTTACTCATCTGGATGGAGCCCTTTATGCTGCCTCTTTTGGAGGTGGTGTATACCAATCCTTAGATACCGGACAGACATGGAGTACAATAAATACGGGTCTTAATGAAACAAATTTATGGTGTATCGGCACAAGCAATTCGTCACTATATGCAGGTGTTACCAGTGGACATATCTACAAAAGAAGTAGCACAGGCGATAATTGGTCTATTAGCTGTACTACCGGATTTAATGCCTGTGTCGGTTCTGTTTGCAGTAGTGGCTCAAATTTACTGGCAGGAACACATGGTTCCGGATTTTTTGCATCAGTTGACATCGGTGCCAGCTGGACCAGAATAACTTCGATCTGGACAGTCGAAACAAGATCAATTATCTCATCAGGTCAATATGTTTTTGCAGGAACTGATATGCTGGGGGTTTTTAAGTCAACAAATAATGGAGGTTCTTTCTCAATGTCAAATACCGGTCTTGGCAGCGCCTGGATCCAGGCTTTTGCCATTTGTGAAGGTAAACTGTTTGCCGGAAGCGGTGAAGAAGGCGTTTTTATATCTCCAGATGCAGGATCAAGCTGGACCGCTATTAATTCAGGATTAGGAAGCCTGAACATCACATCCCTGGCATCTGACAGTATAAATGTTTATGCAGGAACTTCAGATAGTGGTGTTTTTGTTACCGGTGACTTGGGTGCAAACTGGTTAGTAGCTAATTATGGTTTAAATTCAACCACTATAACAGCAATTGAGTTTGTTAATGGATATTTGTTTGCCGGAACGAAAGAGGATGGTATATATATGTCCTATGATCAAGGGGCCAACTGGAGTCATATGTCAAGCGGGTTGCCTTCACAGGTTAACATTCGTTGCCTGCATGCTAATGACACAATCATTTTCACCGGAACCGGGGATGGAGAAGTGTTTACAAGCCTGGATTATGGAAATACATGGGTTAATGTCAGCGATGGGCTGACCGGTTCACCTGTACTGTCATTATGGGTTTTTGAAGACTATTTATATGCGGGAATGAATGCCGGAGGAGTTTGGAAATTCCCATTATCAATGATTACAGGAATTGATGAAATAGAAGGTAATATTGATATACACATTTATCCAAATCCTTCGGGAAACATGATCACGGCCGTAACAACCAAGGTATGCGATAATAGTTTCGTGTCTCTTTATAGTATGGCCGGCCGGGAATTAATAAAACTGGATATTGAAGACACCAGCACTCAAATTGACATCAGTACTCTAACACCCGGAATTTATTTGCTTAAATACGTTAGCAAGGACCGCGTTTCAACAACTATATTTGTTAAAGAATAGGAATGATTACGACTGAGGGAGGCAAAATTCGAATATCGAATATCGGATTTCGGATTTCGAATATCACCCCCCCATCACCGCCCTCACACCAGGAAGCTCCTTCCCTTCAATATACTCCAGCATGGCTCCACCACCGGTTGAAACGTAGCTAACCTTGTCTTTCAGATGATATTTATTGATGGCTGCAACAGAGTCGCCCCCGCCAATGAGTGAAAAGGCGCCTTTTTGTGTTGCTTCGGCAATGGCTTTGGCAATGGCTTTGGTGCCTGCTTCGAAATTGCTCATCTCAAAAACACCCATGGGGCCGTTCCAGAGGATGGTGGCAGAGCGGCCGATGGCTTCGGTAAAGGACTTAATGCTTTCAGGGCCGATATCGAGGCCCATGAAGCCGTCAGGGATAGCATCGGCAGAAACAAGTTTGGTAATGGCATCATTGTCGAAGGCAGCAGCAGCAATAGCATCGGATGGAATATAAAAGTTCACTCCCAGTTCTTTTGCTTTATCCAGGGCTTTCTTTGCTGTTTCTACCAGGTCTTCCTCTACGAGGGAATTACCAATATTTCCACCCATTGCCTTGATAAAGGTGAACATCATGCCCCCGCCAATGATCATATTATCGACCTTGTCGAGCAGCTTGTTGATGATCTCGATCTTGCCTGACACCTTGGCACCGCCCAGGATGGCAGTAAAAGGCTTGCCTGAATCATGGATTACCTTGTCAATGCTCCTGATCTCATTTTCCATGATATAGCCAAAGAGCTTGTCATCAGGAAAGAATTGCGCAATGATCGCTGTTGAAGCATGCGCCCTGTGAGCTGTGCCGAAAGCATCATTCACATAAACATCGCCCAGGGAAGCAAGTTTTGATGCAAACTCCTCACCGCCCTTTGTTTCTTCTTTATAAAAGCGAAGGTTTTCGAGCAAAAGCACTTCACCCGGCTTAAGAGCGCCGGCCTTTTTCTTCGCCTGTTCACCGATGCAGTCGTCGGCAAACTGAACCTCCATGCCAAGTTTTTCTCTAAGATACGGGAGCAGGTGTTTCAATGAGAATTTCCCCTCCGGGCCCGTTTTTGGCCTGCCCAGATGCGACATCAGGATAACAGATCCGCCGCCATCAATAATCTTACTGATAGTTGGCAGGGCTGCATCGATCCTGGTGGTATCGGTGATCTCAAAGTTGTCATTGAGAGGTACGTTAAAGTCCACACGAACCAGGGCTTTCTTGCCACTGAAGTTATAGTTGTCAATGTTATTCATCGTCAGAGATATTTATGTTTTCTATAAAGTAAGTCTTTCCGCAAAATTAGGAAAAGCTTATCAATTATCATTAAATTTGCTTAAAGCTAAATTACTAACGTAATGATTAAATTCCCGGGTATCATAAAATCTAAACTGCCTCGCACCGGAACTTCCATATTTGCGGTGATGTCGCAACTGGCCAATGAGCACAAAGCCATAAACCTTTCGCAGGGCTTTCCTGATTTCGACGTTTCCCCTAAATTGATCGAGCTCATCAGCCATTACATGAAAAAGGGATATAACCAGTATGCCCCCATGACAGGTGTTCCCTTGTTGAGGGAGCGTATTTCTGAAAAAATTGAAAAGACATATAAGATCAGATATGATCCCGATAAGGAGATCAATATCACCGCCGGTGCCACACAGGGAATCTATGCTGCAATAGCAAGTATGGTAAGGGATGACGACGAGGTGATAATCTTTGAGCCGGCCTACGACAGTTACGCCCCGGCTGTACAGCTTTGCGGAGGTATTGTTAAGTATGCAAGGATGGAGTCCCCCGATTATACTATCAACTGGCCTGAGGTGGCACGTATGGTCACCCACCGAACACGGATGATCATCATCAACAGTCCGCATAATCCTACGGGCAGCATTCTGCGGGAAAAAGACCTGCTGGCATTGCAGCACCTTACCAAGAAGACGGATATTGTTGTGTTGAGCGATGAGGTTTATGAGCATCTTATCTATGATGGTGAGCCTCATGAGAGCGTATGCAAATATCCCGGACTTGTCGAAAGAAGTTTTGTGATAGGATCATTCGGAAAAACCTTTCATGCCACCGGCTGGAAGATGGGATATGTGCTTGCCCCCGAGAACCTTATGAAGGAATTCCGTAAATCACACCAGTTCATAGTATTTGCATGCAACACACCGGTTCAGCATGCCATTGCTGATTACCTGGGTGATGAAAAAAACTATCTCGGCCTCCACTCCTTCTTTCAGAAGAAACGGGATTATTTTGTTGATGGTATCAGCAGTTCCCGCTTCAAGATCATTCCCTGTTACGGAACTTATTTTCAATTGCTTGACTACAGCAGGATATCAGACGAAAGCGAAATGGATTTTGCCACACGCCTGATCACTGAGTATGGTATTGGCAGCATCCCGGTATCTCCGTTTTATCACCAGAGGGATGAGAACAGTGTGCTCCGGTTTTGCTTCGCCAAGAAAGAGGAAACCCTGGATAAAGCAGCAAATATCCTATGCAAGATCTGAAAATAACGCTGGTACAGTCAGGCCTGGCCTGGGAAGACCCTGTTGCCAATATCCGGAATTTCGACGAAAAGTTCAGGAGTTTCAATGATCCCACCGACCTCATCATACTTCCTGAGATGTTCAATACAGGGTTTACCATGGAAGCCGAATCCAATGCTGAGGCCATGAACGGAAAAAGCATCCAATGGATGGCAGAAAAAGCTGCCGAAAAGCAATGTGCTGTCTGTGGAAGCCTGATCATCGCTGATGCCGGCAATTATTACAACCGCTTTGTGTGGATGCACCGGGATGGCAGTTACGATTATTACGACAAGAAACACCTTTTCAGGATGGGTGATGAGCATCTGCATTACTCAGCGGGTGATAAGAAGCTGATCGTTGAGCTGAAAGGGTGGAAGGTCATGCCCATGGTATGTTACGACCTTCGCTTCCCGGTATGGAGTAAAAATGAATACAGCGATGGGAAATATGCTTATGATCTCTTGCTTTATGTAGCAAACTGGCCGGCTGTAAGGTCGTTGGCATGGACCTCCCTGATCACCGCACGGGCCATTGAGAACATATCCTATGCTGCAGGGCTGAACAGGATTGGAAAAGATGGTAGGGGGTATGAATATTCCGGGAATTCGATGGTTGCGGGCCCTGATGGCAATACAATAATGGAGATAGGATCCGATAAAACTTCGGTGTCAACAGCAAAACTGAAGGCAGAAAAACTCATTCAATCACGCGCCAAACTTGGGGTTGGCAAGGACTGGGATGCATTTAATATTCGATAAGTAGTTTCATGCAATGCAAGATTTACCATATACATTTGCTTTTTAATATTTGTTTGTATTAATTTGGCTGCCGGTTTTAAGATCAAATCATGAATATAGTAATAGCAGGCGACGGAGAAGTAGGATTGCACCTGGCACAGGAGCTTTCCTCCCTTGAAAATCAGAATATCACCATTGTTGATCCGCATGAAGATCTCATCAAGATGGTTGGTTCCCATACTGATCTTTTAGCGATCACAGGTGACTCGACTTCTGTGGAGGTACTACAAAATGCCAATGTCAGGAAGGCAGACCTTTTAATTTCAGTTCTTCACGATGAAAAAATTAACCTTTTAACTGCCGCACTCGGCAAACAGTTAGGGGCTAAGAAAACCATCGCAAGGATCAACAACCTGGAGTACCTGCGTCCGGAGAATGAGGAGCGTTTCAGAAATATAGGAGTCGATTCATTGATCTGCCCGGAAGATATTGTTTCCAAAGAGATCGCTGACTTGCTCAAGCAGACAGCTGCCACTGAAATCTTTGATTTCTCAGGTGGCAAGCTTTCTCTCTTCCTTATCAAACTTAAGGAGAATGCTCCGGTGGTGAATAAAACCCTGAACGATATTGTTTCCTTGTATCCACACCTTGATTTCCGGGCCGTGGCTATACACAGGAATTCAAATACCATCATCCCGAAAGGGGATGACGAGTTCCAGGTTAATGACCTGGCATATGTGATCACGAAACCGGGGGGGATCAATGACCTGCTCAAGCTCGGCGGCAAGCAGAAGCTCGATATTAAAAATGTGATGATCGTGGGTGGTGGACGTGTGGGCCGTTCCACTGCAAGAAAACTCGAAAAATCATTTCGTGTCAAGCTCTTCGAAAAAGATAAAGATAAGAGTCTCCAACTTGCAGATAAGCTGGAACATACCCTGGTGATCAATGGTGATGCCCGCGACATACAATTGATGGAAGACGAAGATATCCGGGGCATGGATGCTTTCATAGCGGTTACTGACAGCTCTGAAACCAATATCCTCTCTTGTCTGCATGCCCGTAAATTCGGTGTAAAGCGCACCATCGCCCTGGTTGAGAATATCGATTATATTGACATCTCCCAAAATATCGGTATTGATTCCATCATCAATAAAAAGCTTAGTACGGCCAGCTATATTGTACGGTTTACAATGCACGCGGAGGTCACTTCCATCAAATGCCTCAGCGGTATCAATGCTGAAGTGATGGAACTGGTGGCCAATCCGCACAGTAGCGTGACAAAAAAACCTATCAAGGATCTGAACATGCCCAAGCGCGCTATCATTGGCGGGGTCATACGCGGAAATGACAGCCATATCGCAGTGGGCGACTTCCAGATCGAAGAAGGCGACAAGGTGGTGGTGTTCAGCATGCCTGAAGCCATCAATAAGGTGGATAAACTGTTCAACAGCAAATGAGAAACTGGAAAGGCATCAATGTCAAGGTGATCATCAAGGTGATCGGTTTCCTTCTTGTGATCGAAGGGTTTTTCATGCTCCTCGGATTACCCTTTTCCATATACTATGGTGAACATGAAAACCCGGCATTATTGTATTCGGCGCTTATCACCATGCTCACGGGTGGTATTTTGTGGTTTTCCACCAGGAATCACCCGAAGAATATCGGGCGCAAGGAAGGTTATGTGATTGTTGCCGTTTCCTGGATCATTATCTCTCTTTTCGGCACCTTGCCATTTCTTTTCAGCGGGGCTATTCCCAACTTCACAGATGCTTTTTTCGAAACCATGTCGGGATTTACCACGACAGGGGCCACCATCCTTACTGACATAGAGTCAATACCTAAAAGCATATTGTTTTGGAGGAGTATGACGCATTGGATCGGTGGCATGGGTATTATCGTATTTACCGTTGCAGTACTCCCAATCCTTGGCATTGGCGGCATGCAGCTTTATGCAGCAGAGATGCCGGGGGTTACCAAGGACAAGATTCATCCAAGGATCACAGCTACAGCTAAGCGTCTCTGGGCCATTTACCTGATCTTTACAGTGGTTGAGGCTGTACTACTGCTGCTTGGCGGCATGAGCCTGTTCGATGCACTTTGCCATACTTTCGGTACCGTTGCAACCGGGGGATTTTCAACCCATTCGCAAAGCGTTGCCGCTTTTTCCCCTTACATCCAGTACGTGATCATTGTTTTCATGATCCTGGCAGGGACTAACTTTACCCTGCATTACTTTGCCCTGCACGGACAGCTTCGCAGGGTATGGAAAAGTGAGGAGTTCCGCTATTTCATTTACCTGATCCTGGCGGGAACGGTGATCATCACCCTGGTGCTGGCACTGAGCAAGGATGGCATGTCATTCGAAGAGGCATTCAGGACTTCCTTTTTCCAGGTGGTTTCCATTATCACCACCACCGGTTACATCACAGATAACTATATGCAATGGCCCGGGACGATCTGGTTCCTCATTGTACTGATGATGTTCATTGGAGGGATGGCCGGATCTACCGGTGGTGGTATTAAAGTGTTGCGGCAGTTGCTGCTCTTAAAAAACAGCCTTCTCGAACTCAAGCGGTTAATCCATCCTCAAGCCATTATACCGGTGAGAATGAACGGTAAAGTTGTATCTCAGGATATCATTTTCAAGGTGATGGCCTTCTTTCTGATATATATCATCATATTTATCATCGGTTCCACTGTGATGATGCTGATCGGACTGGATGCATCATCAGCAATAGGTGCTACTGCAGCAACGATTGGAAATATAGGGCCCGGCATCGGCAAGGTGGGGCCGGTCGATAATTATGCATTTATTCCATATGGCGGCAAATGGATCCTTTCCTTTCTCATGTTGCTTGGGCGCCTTGAACTGTTTACTGTATTGATCTTATTCTCGCCTGCATTCTGGAAAAAATAGGCCGTCTCCCGCGGTCAGCGGGAAATATATTATCTTTGGATTCGATCGATATAGAAAAACCTACAAATGCCTAAGCTTTCAGCTGTAATCATCACTCAGAACGAAGAACGGAATATCGGCCGCTGTATAGATTCCCTGAAGGGGGTCACCGACGATATCGTGGTTGTAGATTCCGGATCGACAGACAACACCGAAGCCATATGCAAGGAAAAGGGAGCCCGTTTTTTTTACAATAAATGGGAAGGCTACATTGAGCAAAAGAATTTTGCAAATGATCTTGCCGAGAACAAGTACATCCTTTCTGTCGATGCTGATGAAGCGCTTTCCGAACAACTCAGGGATTCCATTCTCGAAGCCAAAGGCAGCCTGAAGGCTGATGGTTACGAGATGAACCGGCTCACAAACTACTGCGGCAAATGGATCAGGCATGGTGGGTGGTACCCTGACAGGAAACTACGCTTATTCCATCGTGATAAATTTGAATGGGGGGGTGAGAAGATCCATGAAGCAATGGTTATGAAAGAGCCCAATGCCCGTATTGAGGGCTTATCGGGCGACTTGCTGCATTATTCCTACTATAATATTTCCCAGCATATTGCCCAGGCAAACCATTTTACAAATATGACAGCTGAGCTGGCTGTTGAGAAAGGTAAAAGATCCGGCATGATCAAGATCATCTTCAGCCCGGCTGTTAAATTTATAAGGGACTACATTTTTAAACTGGGCTTCCTCGATGGCTACTATGGATATATAGTTTGCCGGATCTCAGCCCAGGCCACATTCATGAAATACTCCAAGATCAGGCAAATTAGAAAGGAACAGAAAGCCTAAACTTGCTCTATGAGGGAATTTCAACGTATTATCATCAGCCGTACCGACAGCATTGGGGATGTGATCCTTACTCTTCCTGTGGCGGGCATGCTTAAAAATAAGTTCCCGGGGGTTGAAATTATCTTTCTCGGCAGATCCTATACTAAAGCAGTAATAAACGCATGTGAGCATATCGACCGCTTTATGAACTGGGATGAGATAAGCAATATGAGTGATGACGATGCTGCAGAGGCATTCAGGGCTGAAAAAGCTGATATGATCATCCATGTATTCCCCCGGAAAGAAATTGCAAGACTTGCTAGAAAAGCAAAGATTCCCATACGGCTTGGTACTACCAACAGGTTATATCACTGGGGTACATGCAACAAGCTCGTAAGATTATCCCGCAAACGTTCGGAACTGCATGAAGCCCAACTGAACCTGAAACTGATAGAAGGGATCTCAGGAAAAGGCACAATCACCCTGGAGCAGGTCTGTGATCTGTACGGACTTAACAAAACCGAAGCCCTGGATAATAAATTCATTCAGTTGATCGACAAAAACAGATTCAACCTCATTCTTCATCCAAAATCCAAAGGAAGTGCCAGGGAATGGGGGGTTGAGAATTTTAGAAAACTGATCGCGATCCTTCCCGACGATCAATTTAAGATTTTTATCAGCGGTACTGCAGAAGAAGGCACATTGTTGAAAGATACAGGCATATTTGAGTCAGGAAAAGCCATAAACCTCACAGGGCAGATGTCGCTCGCGCAACTGATGAGCTTCATAGAGGCCTGCGACGGCCTGGTCGCGGCCAGCACGGGGCCCTTACACATTGCAGCCGCACTGGGAAAAACGGCCATAGGAATTTATCCCCCCATCAGACCGATGCATCCCGGAAGATGGGCACCGGTAGGAAAACAAGCAAAATTCGCTGTTATAGAAAAAGAGTGCTCCGATTGCCGCAATAATGGAATGTGTCATTGCATGCAGGAGGTCAGCCCTGAGGTAATTAAAAACCTGATCCCCCATGGGCATGAGCAAAACAATATCCCGGAAATATAGTCAGAGTATGACTTTAATTATATAATATTGATCATTAAAAGCTGATACTTTTTGAGAGCCCAAGGCAAACATATAAAAATCAGTAGCATATTAACCCACCTGTATTTCTGGGCCCTGGTGCTAATGATCATCTCCATCCCCCTCTCAAGATTCATGATGAGTGTTGCTCAGTTTACCTTGTCAGGCATTATGATCCTTGAGTTCATGTCATTGGAGAATGTAAGGAAATTTATAGGCCGCTATCCCTTTTATATCCTTATCTTCATTATTATTCCCGCTGCTATTTATTGGACCTATGAAAGCCTTGTACAGATTTTTAAAAAGTTCTTGAGGAAGGAAAATCTACCCGCAATAGTATTTCTATCGTTATTTATTTTACACCTTATAGGCCTTTTGTTTACCGTCGACTTTGATTATGCCTTGAAAGACCTTCGTGTTAAACTGCCTTTATTCGTACTTCCGATAGTTCTTACGGTGTCGAAGCCGTTGAACCGCAGACAATTCCATAGCCTGATGTTGTTTTTTGTCGGGGCTGTTCTTGCCGGCACTCTTATCAGCACATATATCCTGTTTACACAGGATATTAACAACCTTCGGGAAATATCCATATTTATTTCTCATATTCGTTTCAGCCTTCTGATCGGCATAGCCATATTTACCCTTGCCTATTTTGCTACCGGGCAAGCCGGGTATGGCAGGTTGCTGCGAATGCTGTTCCTGGTGCTGATAGCATGGTTTTGCTTATACATGGTGGTATCAGCCTCAATAACCGGAATAGTGGTGCTCTTTATTGCACTTTTCGTGATAGCAGTGCATTATACCCTGAAAAAAAGAAACTTATACTCACGCATGGCAACAGTGATATTGCTTCTTGCCCCTGTTATAATTATGGTGTTTATCATGGGCATTGTAACCGATGTCTACAAAATGAATAAGGTTGATTTTTCCGGTCTTGATAAGCAAACTGAACAAGGAACACTTTACTGGCATGACACCACCAACCTGCAAACAGAAAATGGCCATTTTGTATGGATATATGTTGCGACTGATGAACTCAGGGAAGCCTGGAACCGGAGAAGTGAATATGATTTCGACGGCCTTGACAGTAAGGAGCAGATATTAAAATACACGCTGATCAGATTTATGAGTTCCAAGGGCTTAAGAAAAGATGCAGCCGGAGTGGAAGAACTTACTGATTCAGATATTTCTTTGGTTGAGTGTGGAGAAGCCAGCATACATTATCATGAACGATCGGTTTTTTATATAAGGCTTTATAAGATCATCTGGGAAGCCCAGCAATATTTGCGAACCGGTGATCCCAGCGGCCATTCTGCCATGCAGCGGGTTGAGTACTGGAAAACATCATCACTTATCATTGGCCAACACCTGCTGTTTGGCGTGGGAACCGGCGATATGAATATTGCTTTCGAAAGGCAATATGAACTCATGAACAGCCCACTGAAGCCTGAATTCCGATGGCGATCACATAACCAATTCCTTTCCATTACAGTTGGTTTTGGCTTCATAGGCATTATCTGGTTTATGATCGCCCTCATCTATCCGCCTGTAAAAACCAGGCGGTTTACAGATTATTTCTATTTGTCTTTCTTCGTGATTATGATGGTTTCAATGGTCTCGGAGGATACTATTGAAACCCAGGCCGGAGTAACCATCTTTGCATTTTTTACCTCTCTGTTCTTGTTCGGAAAAAAGGATAAAACTTCAATCTAACTGAATATGAGCGAACATGGAAATAGTGGAAATAAAAAGTGGCTGGTCGTAGTTAACCCTAATGCGGGAACACGCAAAGGTAAAAAGGACTGGCCAAAGATACAGGAGCTGCTATCCAAACATGATTTCAACTGCCACACTGTATTTACCAAAAACAGGAACCATGCCATAGCCCTTACCAGTTCTGCCATTGAGGAAGGTTACCGGGACATTATTGTGGTGGGAGGAGATGGCACACTGAATGAGGTCGTAAACGGGGTTTTCAGGCAAAATGTTTGTGCCCCTGCAGATGTTGCCATTGGCATGATCCCGGTAGGCACCGGCAACGACTGGGGCAGGATGTACGGACTTCCGAAAAAGTACAAGAAAGCGATCAAGGTTATCAGGAAGAATTACCACTTTACCCAGGATGCAGGCTTTGTCTCATATCATGATGAGGAAGGATCGCATGAACGCTACTTCATCAATGTCAGCGGAATGGGATATGATGCCCTTGTTGCACTCAAGACCAACCGCATGAAAGACAAGGGAAGGGGTGGAACCATGGCTTATATTCTGAACATATTCACCGGGCTTTACCAATATGAAAACATTCATTTTGATATCAGCGTCGACGGAAAAGATGTTTTCAGCGGAAAGGTATTAAGCATGAACCTCGGGATATGCAAGTATAATGGCGGAGGATTGATGCAGGTACCCAATGCCATCCCTGACGATGGCCTGCTGGATGTTACAGTGATCAAGGCCATATCAAAATTTAAGATCATTAAGAATGTGACAAAACTTTATGATGGCTCCATTGCAAAACTGAAATTCGTAAACACGTACCGTGGTGCAACATGCAGGATCGTTTCCAGGCCACAGGGATCGGTATACCTTGAAGCAGACGGAGAATCCCTCGGGCATTCACCCCTCGAATTCTCTGTAATCCCTAAAGCATTGAAATTTATTATCCCGGAACCGGAAACTACTGAATAATCAAGATTTATTAATTAATTAATTCACAATGGAATTTCCTGAGATCAATTATTGGACAGCACTGGTATCTGCACTGGCAGTATTTGGTACTCCCTTGTATTGTTTGCCAATGCCTGGATGAAAGAACCGGGTTTCACCAGGGAAGGAATGGCCAAAGGGAGCATGCTGAAGATCTTTGGCATTTCATTTTTGCTGATGCTGATCATGGCGTTCAACCTGGCAATAAAGCCATTACGATCTATCCGGCAGTGTTTTATCAATCAGATCCAGCAACTCCTTAAGGGCATCCTTTTCAGGAATGTCCTTTATTATGACTTTCCCTTCATAGTAGAGAGTAACTTTCCCTTTTCCCGCACCAACATAGCCATAATCGGCATCAGCCATTTCTCCGGGGCCATTTACAATACAACCCATCACTGCAATCTTTACATTCTTCAATCCCCGGGTATGCTGCTTAACCTCTTTCAGTACAGTCTGAATATCAAAAGTGGTCCTGCCACAGGTCGGACATGAGATATATTCTGTATCGGTGATCAGTACCCCGGTAGCCTGCAGTATATTGAGTACCAGCTTAGGATAGAGTCTGCCGGAATCACCCGAAATGTGATAATTGTTTCCCTGCGCTTTCAGGATAAGAGAAGACATTTCTGCGGCTGCAATTATTGCCATTTCCTCATAGTCATGATCAGGATATGTTAGTTTTATCAAGTCCGGGACCCTGACCTTTCCTTCTGAAGTCCATGGCATCGAAGGTTTTTTCAATCTCCTTATATCAGCATAATGATCCCTTAACTTCTGTGCCACCGGTATCTCTGCCACCGGGTCTTCAGTGAGAGAAACCCTGATGGTATCACCAATGCCCATTGCCAGTAAAGGGCCAATACCTGCCGCTGACCGGATCCTGCCATCCTCCCCTTCCCCTGCTTCGGTCACACCAAGGTGAACCGGATAATCCATTCCCTTCAGTTTCATTTCTGTTACAATATCCAGGTTTGCCCTGACCATGGTGGGCACGTAACTGGATTTCATGGAAACAACGAGGTTGTGAAAATTATTATCCCGGCATATTTCCAGAAACTCCATCGCAGAGGCAACCATCCCTTTAGCCGTATTTCCGTGCTGAAACATTATCCTTTCCGATAAAGAGCCATGATTTACCCCCACACGGATGATTGTGCCATGTTCACGGCAGATATCAGTGAGGCGGGTGATCCCTTCCCTTATATCTCCCGGGGCAAAATCATGCTGATGTTCTCTTTCTTTTGCCAGAAAAAATTGTCTGTCGAGATAATTCCCCGGATTGATCCTGATCTTGTGCACGATGCATGCCGCTTCCTCAGCTACTCTGGGATTAAAGTGGATATCGGCAACAAGGGGGATGTCAAAACCCTTATTCTCCAATGAAGCACGGATCACGCCCAGGTTCCCCGCTTCCCGCACATTCCTGGCTGTAATACGGACAATCTCACAACCGGCTTCATATAGTTCAATTACCTGCCTGGCTGTTGCATCAGCATCCATGGTGTTTGTATTGGTCATGGATTGTATCCTGACAGGCTCAGTTCCACCAAGCGAAAGCTTGCCTATTTGCAATACCCTGGAAATATATGGATCAAGATCAGTCATAAGGTTTTTCTTAAGCCCGGAGCATGCAAATTTAAATTATGTTCCGGACAACCATTTTGTAAAATTACTATTCTTACAATAAATAAAGGAAATAATAGTTAATCATAGTACCGTAAAAATTAGCTGAAAAGGCTATTTTTGACAAACAATCAGCCATACGGGATTCTTCTAATAAGATCCATGGCCAGCTTTTAAGAAATAAATTCTGCTGATGAATATAATTAGACAAACGATCCTGATTTTTCTCCTAAGTCTTATCATCGCAACGGCATCAGGCCAAAATGCCGGTGTAGGCCAATGGCGCGACCACCTTCCATTTAATAAATTTATAGCGGTTACTGAAACCCCTGATAAAATCTTTGGGGCAACCCCTTATGCAGTTTTGACCTACGATAAAAATACTGAATCGATCGAACGGTTTACCAAGATCAATGGCTTGTCTGACATAGGCATCAGTGATATACGATACAGTGAAGAACTTCAGACGGTTGTACTTGCATATACCAATACAAACATTGACCTATTCAAGGGAAACTATATCATTAATGTCCCTGATATTAAAAGAAAACCTATCCTTGGGAATAAGGTGATCAACAAGGTTTCATTCAGGGGTGATTATGCCTATTTTTCATGCGGTTTTGGGATCGTGGTGCTGGATGTTGTGAAGGAAGAGATCTTCGACACCTGGTATATTGGCCCCGAGGGCAGCCAGATCAATGTGTTGGATCTTACTCATAATGACACATCTTTTTTTGCTGCCACAGAGGATGGCATCTATTATGCTTCTGTATCCCACCCCAACCTTGCCGATTTCTCTGCATGGCATAAGATGGATAATGTACCTTACCCTTACAATGAATACAACCTCATTGAGTTCTATGCAGGAAACATTTTTGCCAACCTGAAGGCAGGTAGCAGCATTGATCAGGACAGCATTTATTATTATGATGGTTACGAGTGGAAAGTACTTATACCGGATAACACTCAGGGTGTAAATAATATCAATGCTACCAA
Source organism: Bacteroidales bacterium (assembly GCA_023145125.1). Taxonomy (GTDB): domain Bacteria; phylum Bacteroidota; class Bacteroidia; order Bacteroidales; family B18-G4; genus B18-G4. The sequence goes on from JAGLEK010000089.1 coordinate 24,693, forward strand.
CGGAAAGCTCGTGGTTGCATATGATTATTCCGGCAAGATATTCAATGAAAACATTGAACAGGAATTGATTATCTATACATATAACCCCGGCAACCCGGCAATGAACGATGCAATATACAGCCCTAACGGGGATGTATGGATAGCAGATAACGGCAGAGGATTGGTTAAGTCTTTCGCGGAAGGCTATAAAAGCATGAAGATCAATCCCGGAGGGCCTGGTAATGCCAGTGTGTTTTCCATGACCTCATCAGAAAATCAGGTTTGGGTGGCTCCGGGAGGATATACCAGTACCTGGAATGCCAGGTATCTGAATTATGGTACTTACCGCTTTTCAAATGAGCATTGGAAAAACTTTAACAGCACAACAAACCCCGAATTGCTCGACATCAGGGATATAGTGACAATTGCCGTGAACCCTGCCAATATTAACCAGGCCTACCTGGGTATGTTCAGAAATGATGTTGGTGTACTCGAAATGACCGATGAGGTAATCACCAACAGTTTTACCGAAGAAAACAGTGAACTGCAGATCTGGGAAGCTGCAGGCAAAATTGCAGTGGTCGGTTTGGAGTTTGATTCATATGGAAGTTTGTGGGCATTATGCTCAGGTGCTGAGAAACTGCTTGCCGAAAAGAAAAATGATGGCAGCTGGAATTCTTTCAGCCTTGGCGGTAGTGCTTCTGCTGCTGACTGCAGCGACCTGATGGTGGATTCATATGACCAGAAATGGGTAGTATTCAGGCATACCAACAGCAACCCTAACTATATTGCCGTATATAACGAGAAAAACCCTCCGGGAGACCAATTAAGACTGCTCCGGTCTGAAACCGGTGTTGGCAATATCCCAGGTACAAACGTATTCAGCATTGCCCAGGATCAGGACGGAGAAGTCTGGATTGGCACAGATGAAGGGATCGCTATATTTTATTCACCCTCTACCATTCTCACATCCAATGATTATGATGCTGTGAGGCCACTGGTGAATTTCGACGGCTATGTGCAATACCTGCTGGTAACAGAGGTGGTCACCGCTATTGCCGTTGATGGTGATAACAATAAATGGATCGGGACAGATCGTTCCGGTGTCTTTCTGCTTTCTGCTGATGGAACCGAACAGATCTATCACTTCACTGAAGATAACAGCCCATTGTTCGCAAACCAGGTGATCGACATCGTGATAAATGCTGATGGAGAGGTGTTTATTGCCACATTCAATGGGATCATTGCCTATAAGGGTACTGCTTCTTCCCCAAATGATAGTTTTTCTGAAGTTTATGCCTATCCTAATCCTGTAAAGGATGGTTATGACGGATGGATAGCAGTGAAAGGGCTGATGAATGATTCCGACATTAAGATCACCGATATTAACGGCACCCTGATCTATTCTACACGCTCCGAGGGCGGACAGGCAGTATGGAATGGCCGCAATTTTGATGGCAGAAAGGCCAGGCCGGGTGTTTACCTGGTCTTTGCAAGCAATGAAGACGGAAGCGAACAAGTAGTGACCAAGATCTTGATCATCGACTGATCCAATTCCTTTATCTTAGAAGGATGATTCATAAAACACGGGGCATTGTTCTGCACCAGATCAAGTATTCAGATACCAGCCTGATAGTAAAGATCTATACAGAGCTGCTTGGCCTGCAGTCATACCTGGTTAAAGGAGCCCGCTCAAAACGTGCAGCAATCCGAAGCAGCTATTTTCAACCACTGACCATGCTCGACCTTGTGGTGTACTACCGTGAAAAAAACAATCTGCAGCATATCCGGGAAGCGGAGATCACAGAGCCCTTGTATTCGATTTCATCCGATCTGCGCAAAAGTACTATGGCTCTCTTTCTATCTGAAATACTCGTAAAAACAATACATGAAGGTGAAGCAAATAAAGAGATGTTTGCATTTATAAGTTCTTCTTTACGATTTCTTGATATGCAGGAAAGGGGCGTTGAATATTTCCACCTCTTTTTTCTTATGAAGCTCAGTCTTTACCTGGGGTTCTACCCCGCTGGCATGCCCGGAAGTGACCGGTCTTACTTCGACCTCCGCGAAGGAAAGTACGCCGGAGCAGTTCCATCACATCCCGACTATCTTGACAAAGGCCTGGGTGCAAATCTATATTTGCTGAGCAGGAGCCAGGTGGGTGACCTAGAAAATTTAACTTTAGAAAAACAACAAAGAAATGAGCTGCTAAATGCTATCCTGCTATATTATCAGATCCATTTGAGCGGCCTCGGAGCCATCAAATCTGCTGAGATCCTGAAAGAAGTTTTTTATTAATGATTTTCAAGAAGCTGTAAAATAACTTCCCTGAGCCTGGTCTTTACTTTTTCAATATCCTGTGATGTCCCCAGTTCCTTCTCCAGGGATGTAACACCCTTATCTAAATACCCGCAGGGGTTTATATAACTGAAATATTCCAGGTTTGTATTAACATTGAAGGCAAAGCCATGCATGGTAACATAGCGGCTTGAACGCACCCCGATAGCACAAATTTTCCGGGCATTGGCATTACCGGCATCCAGCCAAACGCCACTCGCACCATCCAAGCGGGAAGAAATGATCCCATATTCATTTAGAAGGGCAATAATGGATTCTTCGAGCAATGAGATGTATGTTCTGATCCCAAGGCCGTAACGCTCCAGGTCAAGGATGGGATAGCCGACGATCTGTCCGGGCCCATGGTAGGTAATATCTCCTCCCCGATTGGTTTTGAAGAGGGAAGCACCTTTTGCCGTGAGCAAGTCCTCATCGATCAGCAAATTCTTCTCAGAGCCGCTTTTACCAATCGTATAAACATGAGGGTGTTCACAAAACAAAAGATAATTCGGTGTTGTGGCCCCTGCACTGTCTTTCTTTCCGGCAATGACCTCCTGAAACAGTTTTTCCTGGAGATCCCATGCCTCTGCATAAGCCATTCTTCCAAGGTCTTTATAGATGATCTCTTCATTCATGACTTTACAGATTTTTCAGGCACATGCTTTTCAGCCTTATACGACGACCTAACCAATGGATGGCTTTCTACATGGGTAAAGCCTTTTTCCAGGCCTGCTTTTCTGAATGCCTCAAATTCCTCTGGTGTAGTAAATGATGACACGGGCAGATGGCCCTTGCCTGGCTGGAGGTATTGGCCGAGGGTAAAAACCTCACAGCCTGCCTGGCGGAGGTCGTCCATGGCTTCCAGTATTTCCTCTTTTGTTTCGCCCAGGCCGGTCATGATGCCTGATTTTGCTCTTATCCCGGCATCAGCTATGGTGCGTATAACCATGAGGCTCGTGTCATACGATGCAACACTCCTTACTTCAGGTGTTAATCTGCGTACCGTTTCAAGATTATGTGATATCACTTCCGGCCCGGCATCGATGACCGTGTGAATTAACTCCTTCTTTCCCTGGAAGTCAGGGATCAGTGCTTCTACAGTGATTCCCGGGTTTTTCTCTTTTACCGCCCTGATGGTTGCTGCCCACAAGCCTGCCCCGCCATCCTTCATGTCGTCTCTGTCGACAGAAGTAAGTACACAATGTTTCAAGCCCATAAGCCTGACCGATTCAGCTACCCTTTCCGGCTCACCCGGGTCGGCCGGGGCCGGTTTGCCGGTTTTTACATTACAAAACCCACATGATCGCGTACACACATCACCGAGGATCATCAGGGTGGCGGTTCCGCGCTCCCAGCAATCATACATATTTGGGCAATTGCCACTGGTACAGATCGTATGCAGCTTATGCCTGTTCACGATCTCCCTTATCCCCAGGTATTCCTTCCCGGCAGGCACCCTGATCTTCAACCAGTCAGGTTTTTGTCTTTTTCTCTTCTCTTCCATCTTTCTGAATGCAAAATTATCAATTCTGGGCGATGAATTGCAGATGAAGGATTAATTTATTGCCACAAAGGCACAGGATTACACAGCCATTACAATGAGTCGGCTGTGATACTCTGTATTCGCTGTTATCCCAGTGGCAAAAAAAGTCTAAATTTGCAAAAAATTAATACGATGAGTCAGGAACTAAGCGAACAGGAACAGATACGACGGAATTCACTGCAGGAGCTCACAGCCCTGGGGATCGATCCATACCCTGCCGAAACATATGAGACTAATGTTACAGCTTCAGAGATCCTGGAAGATTATCCAAATAATGAAAAGCTTTTTCAGGATATCAGCATTGCCGGCAGGATCATGGGCCGCAGGATCATGGGTGCTGCTGCTTTCGTGGAGTTGCAGGACCCCGGCGGAAAGATCCAGCTTTATTTTAAGCGCGATGACATCTGCCCCGGAGAAGATAAAAGCGCATACAACATCGTATTTAAACGACTGCTCGATATTGGCGATATCATTGGTGTTAAAGGATATGTATTCACTACCAAGATGGGGGAGATCACAATTCATGTGAAAGAATACAAATTGCTGAGCAAATCCCTGAAACCCCTGCCGGTGGTAAAAGAAAAAGATGATAAGGTCTGGGACGCCTTCACAGATCCCGAACAGAGATACAGGCAGCGTTATCTTGACCTTATCGTTAACCCTGAGGTCCGTAGTACATTCATCAAGAGGACTGAACTGGTCAACTCAATGCGTAGCTTCCTGAATGTAAAAGGGTACCTGGAAGTTGAAACACCCATCTTACAGCCACTGTACGGTGGTGCTGCCGCCCGTCCTTTCAAGACCCATCACAACAGCCTGGACATGACCCTCTATTTGCGTATTGCCAATGAGCTGTATTTGAAAAGGCTGATCGTTGGAGGATATGACGGCGTATATGAATTCAGCAAAGATTTCAGAAATGAAGGCATGAGCCGGTTTCACAATCCGGAGTTTACACAGATGGAACTCTATGTTGCCTACAAGGATTATGAATGGATGATGGACCTTGTGGAGGAAATGATAGAAAAGATCGCCATTGACCTCCACGGTACCACAAAAGTCAAGGTTGGGGAAAACATCATTGACTTCAAGCGTCCATGGAAACGCTACACCATGCTTGGTGTGATCAGGGAATATACCGGTATCGATATTTCAGAAATGGATGAAGCCGAACTCAGGGCTACCGCTAATAAGCTTGAGGTTGAAACAGATCCCAGTATGGGAAAAGGAAAACTCATTGATGAAATTTTCGGGGAAACCTGTGAGGCCAAACTTATCCAGCCCACCTTTATCACCGATTACCCGGTAGAGATGTCGCCCCTGGCAAAAAAGCACCGCAGCGAAGAGGGCCTGGTAGAGCGTTTTGAAGCCATCTGCAATGGCAAAGAGCTTTGCAATGCTTTCAGTGAGCTTAATGATCCGCTCGACCAGCGCAGGCGTTTTGAAGAACAGCTTGAGCTTGGAAAAAGAGGTGATACCGAGTCAATGGTGCTTGATGAAGACTTTCTTCGTGCACTGGAATATGGCATGCCCCCAACAGCAGGGTTAGGAATTGGCGTTGACCGCCTGAGCATGATCATGACGGACTCAAATTCCATCCAGGATGTACTTTTCTTTCCCCAGATGCGGCCCGAAAAGAAACAGGAAGTTTCATCTGATGAAGAATTTATTGCTTTGGGGTTCCAGCCCGAATGGGTGCCTATACTCCGGGAAAAAGGCTTCAACACTGTAGAAGAGCTCAAACAGGCCAATCCGAATAAACTTGCCAATGACCTGAACGGCCTCAGGAAAAAGAAGAAACTAGATATCCCGGCACTCAACCCGGCAAAAGTGAAGGAGTGGATTGAAGCTTAAAACTTAAAACTCAGCCCCCCAATAACAAAATCTTTGAAATTAATTATCCTCGGGGCAAGCAGCGGGGTATCTTAAAGGAATATTATTCTTTCAATACGTCCCGAGTACTCGGGAGGAATAAGACCCGTAGATCCCCTAAATGACTCGAGGGGATCAATTCGGCTTTAAATTTTCAATTCACTTTGTTCTTGAAAATTTAGTCTCATTGATTTAGGAAATAACTACCATATCAGAAAGTAGCTTGTATATTATTGCAAGATTTCTATATTTGCACCCCTTAATATACAATGTATTGCACATACATTCGTTAAGTATAAATCAGTAATAAATCTTATAAGTATTATGAAAAAGTTATCCATTATTTTGACCGTATTTTTTGTTACGATCACCATGGGGCTCACAGCCCAGAACCTGAATTCAGCTGGAAAAGCATATAATAAAGGTATTGAGCTTGCCCAGGAAGGCAATACGCAGGGAGCTCTTGAGTCATATCAGAAATGTGCCGACATATGCTCAGAGCTCGGAGAAATTGGCGAGGGCCTGAAAGTGAATGCAGAAACCCAGATTTGCAATATCTATATGAAAACGGGTGTTGAAAAATTCAAAGTAAAGAACTATGATTCTGCCATAATATTATTTACAGAATCAGAAAAATATGCAAAACTCATCGATGACCCGTCAACCACGGCTAAGATAAACAGCTATTTTGCTGCCTCTTATACCGGATCGGGTAATACGCTTTACAAAACAAAAAAATACAAAAAGGCTGTTGAAAATTATAACAAAGCTATTGAGTACAACCCGGAATATCCAAAAGCCTGGTATGGCCTGGTACTGGGTTACAGTAAGCTGGATGAATCAGGGATGCTTGAAGAATCAGTTAAAAAAGTAGAAGAATACAGCAGTGATGAGCAGCTCAAAACCAAAGCTAAATTAGCTGCCGGTAAATACTTTTTAAAGGTTTGTGGCGATGCAATTCAGGAAGAGAATTACAGTATTGCTACCATGATGGCCGACAGGAGCATCCAATATAATAAGGAAGACCCGACAGCTTTTTATTATCTTGCCCTGGCAAGCAATGCACAGGCAAACTGGGTCAATGCTCAAAAAGCTGCCATGAAAGCGATTTCCTTTGAGCAGGAAGATCAATCAAATTATTATTTCGAGCTCGGCCGTGCCTATGAAGGCCAGGGCGATACCGAAAAAGCATGTGAAGCATACTCTAATGTTACGGAAGGGCCGAACACAGAGGCTGCAAATTACCAGCGCCACCAGGTATTACACTGTAATTAATCATACATGAACTGTATTTAAAGGGGCTGTCTCAAAAGGTCTTCCCAAGATCATTTCGAGCGTATGCGAGAACTAAGCGAAGTGCTCTCATGAGCGAAGCGAGTAAATCTAAACCATTAATCCTCAGTAGAATAGATTTCTCCCTCTGGTCGAAATGACTTAAATATTGGACTTTTGAGACAATCTCCTTTTTTTATCCCAATGCAAATAAAGTAGTTTCTGCTAATTATTATATTTGTAGAAATACAAGCCCGGGGTTCCCGGCAATCAAAAAGTTGCTTAATGGTCAGGTCTTTCACAAAGATTATATTTATAATATGCATACTCAGCACCGGTTTACAGGAGCTCAATGCTTCAGTTTCCGGATCAGAACCATCTGTTGTAACTCAAAGTGAAGGCCAGGCCGGTAATATTGAAAATACAACTCCCCCCGGGGAGGACAATTTGAGTAATGCGGGCATTGAAAACACAGAAAGAGAAAGGCAAATTGAAAGATATACACGCTGGTTTATCATCATCACCCTTATCCTGTCCCTCCTGACGGTGATCCTGGCATTCTCAAAACTTTTTTCCCAGCGGAAAGCAAACCGAAGACTGGCACATCAGCGCAATATCCTCAAACAAACCCTCGGGGATCTGAAGACCAGTGAAGAAAAATACAAGGCATTGTTTTCCAAGGCGAATGATGCAATTTTCCTGATGGATCATGGAACCTTTCAGGATTGTAATGATAAAACCCTGAAGATGTTTGGATGCAAGCGTGAAGAGATCATCGGGCAGCCTCCTTATAAGTTTTCCCCCCGCACCCAACCTGATGGAAAGAACTCAAAAGAAAAAGCTCTCCACATGATAGAACAGTGTTACCAGGGGAAGCCTCAGCGATTTTACTGGATGCACTCAAAAATGGATGGAACACTTTTCGATGCGGAGGTCAGCCTGAACATGGTCCGCATAGAAAACAATCCCTATATCCAGGCCATTGTCAGGAACATCAGTGAGCGGGTCAGGGCTGAAAAAGAAATGATCAGGGCAAGAGAGAAAGCTGAAAAAGCTACTGAATCAAAAACATTTTTCCTGGCCAAGATGAGCCATGAGATCCGGACCATGCTGGGGGGAATTACCAGTTCAGCCCAGCTCCTCTTGAACACAAAAGTGACTGAACATCAGTCGGAATTGCTTGACATCATTGACACATCAGCGGACAACCTGCTTTCTATCGTGAATGAGATCCTCGACTTTTCAAAAATTGAAGCCGGAAAGATAGATCTTGAAGAACATCCCTTCAACATCAGGAAAACGCTTGAAGGAATTATAAATGCTTACCTCGCCGGGACCAGGGAGAAGGACATCTCTTTATACCTGAGCATACATCATAATATCCCTGAATACGTATCCGGTGATGAGCTCCGCCTGAAACAGATAATGTCCAACTTATTATCCAATGCCATCAAGTTTACAGATACAGGCAGTGTTACGCTGGATGTTATCATAACAAACGAAAATGAGAAAAGCTATACCATCGCTTTTAAAATAAGTGATACTGGTATTGGTATCCCCGATCATAAAATGAAAAATCTGTTTGCGGAGTACTCCCAGTCAGATGTATCGATCAGCAGGCGCTTTGGAGGGACAGGGCTGGGGCTGAATATTGTATATAAGCTGGTGAACCTGATGGATGGAAGCATCGAGGTTACAAGTAAATTGAAAGAAGGCACTCAATTCTTAATTCAGATCTCTTTCCATAAGACCGATTTTGTTGAAGAAGAAGATAGTGGTGCCAAAGCTGTCTCCTTCAAAAATTTAAAGAAATACAATATCCTTCTTGCAGAAGACAATGTGATCAATCAAAAGATCACGATAATCAACCTTCAGCAACTTGGGCACGACATTGACCTTGCTGAAAACGGCATCGAGGCCTGGGAGAAATACAAGAAAAAAGAGTATGATATCATCCTGATGGATATACAGATGCCGGAGATGGATGGCATAGAGGTTACACACCTGATAAGGGATTATGAAGCAGAAAACCCGTCAAGGCAAAGGACACGTATCATTGCACTCACGGCCAACATCCTTGGGCAGGATGCAGAATACTGCCTGTCGGAAGGCATGGATGCATACATCGCCAAACCATTCAGAATTGAAGACATCCTCGAAAAGATCCATCCCAACGAACCGGCAGAATAAAAATGCCGGGTAAATAATTACCTTTTGATCATCCTCGAAGTACCCATTGCCCGGTCTGTTTTGACGACAAGGTGATAGATGCCTGCCGGGCAGGCGAAACCATTTTCACTCCTGCCATCCCACTGCAGCCGGTGTTCACCTTTTGCAAAGTTCCTGCCGGCCAGTGAGGAAACCATGTTTCCACGGTTATCCAGGATATAAACCACCGCATGCCCGCCCTGAGGCATATCAAACACAATGTTGGTAAGATCATTAAACGGATTAGGATAAATACCGCTAATGCTTATCGGATCCCGCGGCTCATTTATGCCCGAAATGATGTCTTCATTTACGATGATCAGCACCTCATGGTCACCGGCTTCGCATTCGATGAACATAGTATCCTGCACGTAGCCCGGTGGCTGGTCAACAGGTATGCCTATATAAACCGTCAGGATAAGGGAATCAGTGGCCTGAAGCAGATAGGGAAAGTCAACAACAGGTTCTGACCACCAGTAAAACTCGTCCCACTCTTCCTGGTTGATATTGTCGATGACCACGTCTTCATTATCCTGTGGATAAATTTTAACTTCAAGCCCTTCTATTGCCTGCGACATGTCTTCGAACAGTAAAGTATCCGGTTCAACGATAAGGCCGGGGATCATTTGCAGCACGGTAAACTCGTGCGGGTCGGGTGCACCAATATACGGATGATTCGCATTTCTTCCGGATTCATCAGCTGCGTGGATGTAATAGCTGACCACGGTACCATCTTCCTGGTAAGGGATAACACCCATGTACAGGCTGCCTATCTGCTGTGTCATGATCACAGACTGATAATTACCCATCCCCTCTTTGTAATATAATAATAAGGAGTCGGGGTATAGGGGGGAGCCGGAATAGTTCGTGATATTTGCACTTATCTCGTATTCGTCCTGCAATTGGACATTTCCCAGCAGCGGCATATGATTGATGTACAGCATCCCCATATCGGCAATTCCCTTGGTGCGGCAATGCAGTGCATCGGTATTTTCCCATCCGTCGTACATCACGCTTAAAATTTCATAACCCGGCATCGCAGCTTCATAAGATGCAATTGCATCTGAGTCGTACGTGCTGCCGGTAATGGGCACAAAAACCCTTTTATTCAGGATAAGGGAATTTGTATAGGGGGTATACGGATAATTGCCGGGGGTGAATACCCTGTACACTTCATATGGCACTCCCCAATCGCAGAGTGTATTCGCAAAGTAATCGGCAACATATTCAAAGTCATCATATCTGGGGTCTGATTCCAACACAGAGCCTATCAGGACCTTATTCACTCCAAGAAATTTGCCCCAGCAGTCGATGTGTTTAATATATTCTCCAAGTGGATCGGGAAGGACATGATAATCACTCACTCCAAGGTAATCATCCACCATCTGGTCGATCTCCGCGTGCGTCATATTTAAGTTTTCTTCCCATATGAGGTCTGTGGAAGATGCCTGGTCCAGGCCTGTGCACATCCAGTTTCCGCCGGCACCTTCAAGATCCATTCCGTATAGTTCAATTCCCAAATAACCGGCTACTTCTATCGGAATATCATCATCGTCGGGCCTGGGCCTGTTGTATGGGAAATTACATACCCCGAATTCGCCGTTGCCATCGATAACAAACCATGGGCCATAATCACGGGTCCAGTATGAGTCGGTAGGTGCCTGGATAAAATCAATATTGTTCATATTTGCACCATTGTTCTGGTACATGCTGCTAACCACATTTTGCTGGCTCTGGTTTGCAACAATTGTTGTAACACCGCAATCCTGCGACATCTCAATGATCAAAGTAAGTGGAAGCCCAAAAGGATACCTCACAAGAACACTTTGCATATGTTCATACTCTCCCACCATGCGTACCGGGTGATCCGGCGGATCGGTCGGGTAAAAGTCCTTTGCATTGTCGTGGGGAAGTTTCATTTCCTCTTCACTGAGGTAATGCATCTTTTTCCAGATAGGAATATCCTGTCCTTCCTGTGCCCCGGCATTGGCAGCAAATATGATGAATATGGTAATTAAGAGCAGCTTGATCATTTTCATATAGCAGAGTATTTTTAGCTTAGATAGTTTAATGAGGGATTGGTTGTCAAAATTAGAAAAAAAACTTAAAAAGGGTTGAGGGTTGAGGGTTGAGGGTTGAGTTGGGGGTAAAATGGGGCTTTTAGATTGTAAATTGTTTAGTATATTTGCATTAACAAATGCTACAGACATGATAAACCTATCAATTATATTAGGCATGCCCGGTACCTGGCAGATCATCCTGATCGTGCTGGTAGTGCTTTTGCTTTTCGGTGGCAAGAAGATTCCCGAGCTGATGAAAGGAATTGGTCGCGGAACCCGCGAATTCAAGAAAGGCCTGAACACCGACGAGGATGACGAGGAAAGCAGCAAAGACGTTGCCAAAAAGGAATAAGAGGAAATAACATTTCCTAAAATCTATAATGAACAGGGACTTCCGGTATCTGACATGGTACCATGTTCCCTGTTCATTTTTTTGTACTCTTTCCATTACATTAATGGGCTCACTCTTTGACTTTGCTCAGGGTTACAGTGGCACTTTATTTATGAAGACTTAGTTCGTGCTGAACACTTCATTTCGTTCATAAAAACTCAGTCTTATTGAAATTTGCACGAAATTTGCATACAAAACAAACATTGAATTAAGTTACAATATATGATTGCTCCAAAAAGAACATCCATTATACCCTCCATACTCATCAGTATTTTTATTTCTGCCAGTGCTTACGGACAGGACCCGCCACCGGCAGATTCTTCAGCCACCCCGGCAATTAGCATGAACGTGATCACTGACAATCAAATGGTTGCCGACACACATGAGCTTGGGCATGTGATCTGGAAAGATTCTCCCGTTGTGGCCATGCTCGACAGCCTTGCACAACTGAAATATTACGGGGATTGGGGTTTTATCACAAATGTCGACAGCCTGAATAAATATGGCTTTTCGGCAAATGAAATACCGTTATATCCTGATTCGGTCCTCGCTGCAAGGATAGATTTCCTGAACCGGCAAACAACCATCGAGCTGACCTTTAACAGGCAGGTAAAAAATTATATTTACCTCTATGCCAATAAAAAGAGGGACCTCACTTCGAGGATCCTCGGGCTGGCGCAGATCTATTTCCCATTGTTTGAGGAACATCTCGACCGTTTCGATATCCCCCTGGAGATGAAATACCTTGCCGTAGTAGAATCTGCCCTGATTCCAACTGCCGGCTCCAGGGCAGGTGCCAAAGGCCTGTGGCAATTCATGTATGGAACAGGTAAAGTATACGGATTGCGTGTTACCTCACTGATCGACGAACGTTATGATCCTTACCAGGCTACCATTGCAGCATGCGAGCATCTTAGTGACCTCTACGACATCTACGGCGACTGGTCACTGGTTATGGCGGCATACAACTCAGGGGCCGGGAATGTGAACAAAGCCATCCGCAGGTCGGGAGGCATCAAAAGCTATTGGGCCATCTGGCCATTCCTCCCCAGGGAGACCAGGGGGTATGTGCCTGCATTCATTGCGGTTTATTACACTATGAGCTATGCAACTGAACACAATATTTATCCTGTACATCCCGGCATTCTTCATCATGAGATCGATACCGTAATGGTGCACGATGTACTTTCCTTCGACCAGGTCAATGAGATGCTGGGGGTGCCGATGGATCAGCTTGAATTACTCAATCCACTCTATAAAAAGGATATCATCCCATATGAAGATGGTGAAGTGTTTTTTCTCAGGCTCCCGAAAGAATATATCGGGGATTTCATCAATAACGAGCAGGAGCTTTATGCATATAAAACCAGGAAGGGAACGGAAAAGGATAAGATGGTTGCCGAGATCAAAAAGGCACAGGAGCGGACCATACATATTGTGAGGAGCGGAGAGAACCTGGGGCTGATCGCCAAGAGATACCATGTGTATATCAGCCAGATAAAGGCCTGGAACAATCTGCGTGGATCCACGATCTATCCCAGGCAACGGCTGGTAATCTACCCTTCGGCAAGATATAACCCGAAGGCAGCGCCATCACGATCTACGGCAAGCACATCAACATCACCAACAGGGACACACACAGTGAGAAACGGTGAGAACCTGGGGCTGATAGCCAAAAAATATAATTGCAGCGTCTCCGAGATAAAAACCTGGAATAAGCTCTCGAAGAATACCATTCATCCCGGCCAAAAACTGATCGTCAGCAAAACGGCTACGAATATTAAAGTTGATAAAAATGCCGAATACATCTATCATACTGTGAAGTCGGGGGATACTCTCTGGGATATTGCCAAAATGTATGACGGGGTAACGGTGAACCAGATCAAGCAATTGAATAATATTACCAATGCCAGGCGCTTAAAGCCGGGCGATAAGATCAGGATAGCAGTAAAATCCTCCTGATCATATAAATACTGATCATTAAAACCATTTATTATGAACTTGTTCTATAATAAAACCCGTAAGATGTGGCTGTTCCTGGCAGGAATGTCGGCACTGATCCTTTTTTCATGCAATGGAGAAGCAAGGTATGACAGGTCGACCGGAAGGACCAATGAGATCCTTATAGTTACCAATACAAAAGCACAGTGGGAAGGCGGGATTGGCTTTGTTGTACGTAATTGCTTTGCACAGCCCTTAGCCGGACTCCCCCAGCCGGAGCCGATGTTCCACCTGTTCAACGTAGCCAATAAAGATTTCAACAAGGTTTTTAAAGCACAGCACAACATCCTTATCATTGACATCAACAGCAGTTTTACAGAACCTTTGGTAGAAACACGTTCTGACCACTGGTCAAAACCTCAAAGGGTGATAAAGATCACAGCCCCGGATACAGCCTCTTTCAGAAAAGCTTTTGAAGAACACAGTACGGCCTTTCTGGACGTTTTTTGTGCACTGGAAATCGAACGTACCAACGTGCAATTCGAGATGGCACGCAGCGTAAAGCTCATCAATATACTGGAGAAGCAGTTTGGTTTCAGCATGCAGGTTCCCGGGGGCTTTGTGGTAGCCGCACGGGATAACAATTTCATCTGGCTTCGCCAGAATATGCAAAGAGTGAAACAGGATGTAGAGCTGGGGATCATAATACATGAAAAGCCCTATACTGATACCAGTGCCTTTAACGAAGAAATGATCCTCACTCTCCGCGATTCCCTAACCTCGAAGTTCATCCCGGGCCCCAGTGCCGGTTCTTACATGATACTGTCAAGAGGTTTTATCGACCCGGTTTTTAAGCGTACGGATGACTTTGTAACAGGCTTTGCCGTTGAAACCCGTGGCATATGGATGGTACAGAACGACTTCATGGGCGGGCCCTTCATCAGCTATACCTTTGTGGATCCCGATCTGAGAAGAGTGATAACCGTGGATGGATATGTGTATAATCCCAGCGACCTGAAAAGGAATTTCATCAGGCAGTTAGAAGCTATTTTTCATACAATTTCCTTTGGAAATTGAGGGTTGAGCCCTTCGGCTTCGCTCAGGACAGGTCGTTGAGTGTTGAGTGAAGGAACCATTTAACCATTTAGCCATTTACACCTTCGCTAAAGCTTCGGTGTACAAAGTAACCATGTATTGTAGCCAATGACTATTCCTTCACATAAATGGCGGTGATGATGCCATGCTTCACGCTGCTGTTATAAAGGATCTTGCTGCCATCAACTTTTCCGAGATTTATTTCCTCACCAATGTCATTGTCTTCAAGCCTGAAGCTCACGGTACCATTATCATCATCGTAGGTCCAGAAAGCATCCGTGGTATAGCCATCAATAGTAAGTGCCATGCTATGGTCTTCGTTCAGGATGAACTTTGTTGTTTTTGTTGAGGCAATTGCATTATCGATACTTGTGAGGTTGGCCTTGCTTGAATCAACAGTGGCAGTAACGCTTTCGGTGAACCATGTGCCAACAAGCTTTTCTTCTGTCGAACCACAGGAAGCAAGAATTAAACCAGCAATAATTACAATGCTAATGACGGATGTTATACGAATACTTTTCATGTGGCGATTGGTTTAGGGGGCAAATTTACAAAATGAATACTGACCTGACACATTAATTTAAAACGATTGTCATCCCGGACCCGGGGACCCGGGAGAATGACCCCTGTGCTAATCCAGATCGAAAAGGTCTATTTCGTGAATAAAATCCCTCTTGAGGATAGTCTTTCTTCTTTTTGCCTGCGCTTTTTTGGCTGCATGTTCCAGTATTGCTTTTAGGCGGGCCTCTGCAGCCTCAAAAGAATCGGCGCTGATCTTCATATCCAGTGATTTCGACAGCGCCCGGATGCCTGTTTTGTTGATCAATGACATGGGTGGATGGGTTTAGGTTAATTACAAAGATAGGAAAAAGTGTTGAGGGTTGAGGGTTGAGGGTTGAGTGGATATTCGATATCCGATATCCGATATCCGA
>JAGLEK010000009.1 GCA_023145125.1 Bacteroidales bacterium
GCACCGGATTTGCCTGTTTTGAAGTTCGTATTTTTAAATTTATCCACATCCCGTCCGGACTTGAACCCCCAGGGGCCCAGGAATTCAAGGTCACAATCCTGCTGCAAGACAGAAATGGAGAAAACCTTACTCTTCCTGATATACTCAGTGGTAAGATTGTCTTTGTGCGTTGCCACAGCAAAGCGGGCAGGTTCCGCAGAAACCTGGAATACAGTGTTCGAGATATGGCCGTTCAGCTTATCACCATCCTTTGAACTGACGATGTACAGGCCATAGGTTAACTTGAAAAATGATTGAATGTCCATTTATCCTATTTTAAAGGATAAATATAAGGATTTTTACTGCCCGGACAAAGCAGAAAGCGTATAAATTTTCGAAACAAACTAAAACAAAGGCTTACTCCTGAAGCCAGGCAATGATCTTCTCATCATAGGGTTTTCTTTTAGGAGATACCATATCCACCAGATTCCCATTCTCATCTATCATGAATTTTTGAAAATTCCAGGATACCTTTGCATCCATTACGCCGTTATTTTCTTCTTTGGTAAGCCATTCATACAGGGGATGGATGGCTTTGCCCTTCACGGAGATCTTCGCCATCATGGGAAAAGTAACCCCATAATTGATAGTGCAGAATTCCTTTATCTCTTCATTGGTGCCGGGTTCCTGCCTCAGGAAATTATTTGCAGGAAAACCTATGATGGTAAAATCTTCACCACCGTATTCCTCATATAATTTCTGGAGATCTTCATATTGAGGTGTATGGCCGCATTTGGAAGCAACGTTTACCACCAGTACTTTCTTTCCCTTGAATTGAGCTAAACTGATCTCTTCACCGTCGATGGTTTTTACCGTAAAACTGTAAAAATTGGTATCCTGTGCGTTAATGGCCATGCTGCTGAGTATAATAATTGAGATGAATATCTTGATTTTCATTTCTTTAAAGGTTTATGAGTTAAACAATAAATGAATTAAGTTGTTCATAAGGTGCTTAGAAAGCTTTGCAGACTAATATATCTGTTAATTTCGCAAAATATTCTCCTTATATGCAGCTCGGGATCATTAATAAGCTCAACCATACAGAAAAGAAAGCTTTCCGGCTGCACATGATATATTCGGCCATCGAAGGTATCATTTTGGGTGTACTGGCCCTTAACGAATACGTATTCATATACAGCCTGAGAGGGACAAACTACCAGCTTGCTTTTTTATTCCAGTTCAGCGTGGTGGTGTTTATATTCCTTTTTATTTTTAACCAGTTCCGAAAGCGTATCGGGAACAAGCGCCGGATGCTCAGAGTTACCGGCTTGCTTACGCGGCTTCCGCTCTTGCTGCTGTTTTTGATACCCGCAGATGAGTCAGCCCTGAGCGGGCAATCGGGATGGCATTACCTGTTCATGTTTGTTTTCCTGATATACTTTTTTGGCAACATTATCATATTTCCGGCTATAAATGTATTGTTAAAGACAAACTACCGGCACGAA
>JAGLEK010000090.1 GCA_023145125.1 Bacteroidales bacterium
GGTGCACGAAGCATCCAGCATCCAGTATCTGTTAAAATATCATACGCTTTTCTTTGATTTTTCAATACTAATTTTTGTATGTTTGTTTGCCTAAGAATTAGCCATTATCAAATCGCTTAAACTACTGCAAATGAAGCATATCATCGGAATACGCCACGAAGACAAATACCTGATGGAACGCAGGGTGGCACTCATCCCGGAGCATGTTAAGAAACTTATCAACGAAGAGGGACTCGAATTTATCGTTGAGGAATCTCCTAAAAGAATATTCACTCACAGGGAATTTGAAAATGCCGGTGCGAAGATCGTCACAGATCTCAGTCCGGCAGATGTTGTTTTTGGGGTAAAGGAAATGCCTATCGACTTCTTTGAAAAAGGAAAGACATACATCTTCTTCTCCCATGTTATCAAGGGCCAACCCTACAACATGCCCATGCTGAAAGCTATGATGGAGAAAGGCGTGAACCTTATCGAATATGAAAAGGTGACTGATGAGCTGGGCCGCAGGCTGATCTTCTTCGGGAAATTTGCCGGACTGGCAGGGATGATTAACTCAATTTGGGCGTTGGGTCAAAGGCTCAGGGTGCAGGGTGTGGAAACCCCTTTCGTGAAGATCAGGCAATCACACACTTATGATTCACTTGAGGAGGCGAAGGAAGATATCCGAAAGGTAGGCCTGGAGATTGCTGCCGGAGGATTGCCGGCAGAAATATGCCCCCTCACCATCGGTTTTACCGGTTATGGCAATGTTTCCGTAGGTGCACAGGAGATCGCAGGCTTGCTGCCTTCGATGGAAGTTTCCCCTGAAGAATTGTTGACATTGAAAGATCGCAAGGATCTTCCGAATAATGTGATTTATAAGACTGTATTTAAGGAGTGGGACCTTTCGCAACCCAATGATGCCAGCGCTGAGTTTGAACTTCAGCATTACTACAAGCATCCTGAAGAATATCATAATGTTTTCGAACAATATGTACCGCATCTGAGCATCCTTATGAATTGCATGTACTGGGCTGAGCAATACCCCCGCATCCTCACCAACGAATACCTGAAAAAGCTGTTCAGCGAAGGAAAAAACAAGCTTTCTGTGATCGGTGATGTAACCTGCGACCCTGACGGATCCATACAGTGTACGCATAAGGGAACCGAAATTGAAGATCCTGTTTTTGTATATAACCCACTGACTGACGAAGCCACTATGGGCTTTGAAGGCGAGGGCATACTCGATATGGCCGTGGATATATTACCCAGTGAACTTCCTCGCGAATCGTCCGTTGCATTCAGCAATGCCCTGGTCGGATATGTGAAAGCCATCGCGGCAGCGAATTATGATGTCCCTTTTGCTGATCTCGACATCCCGGGGCCGGTAAAAAGGGCAATGATACTGCATCAGGGCAAATTAACCCCTGATTATGAATACATTTCAGAGCATTTAGATAATTAATTTAATACCTACACCTAATAATTAATCACTTATGAAAAAAGTTTTGATCCTCGGAGCCGGAATGGTGGTAAAGCCAATTGTAACTTATCTTTTAGAAAAAGATTACCTGGTAACTGTAGCCAGCCGTACAAAATCAAAAGCGGATATAATAATCGGTGATCATCCCAATGGCACTTCACTTGAATGGACAGTTGATGATGAAGCAACCCTTGAGCGTCTTGTTGAAGAACACGACCTTACGGTGAGCCTGCTTCCTTATGCTTACCATGTAATGGTGGCTAAACTTTGCATCAGGCATAAAAAGAACATGGTAACTACTTCCTATGTGCTGCCTAAAATGCAGGCCCTTGATGCTGAAGCTAAAGCGGCAGGAATTATTATATTGAACGAACTTGGCCTGGATCCGGGCATCGACCATATGTCGGCAATGAGGATTATCGACCATGTGCACGAAAAAGGTGGTAAGATCGAAGAGTTTTACTCATTCTGCGGAGCACTCGTTGCCCCTGAAGTGGAGAAAAATCCTTTCAATTATAAATTTACCTGGGCACCCAAAGGTGTGGTTATGGCCAGTAACAACGATGGTAAATACCTGCGCAGGGGAGTGGAAAAATATATTCCTACAGAGGATCTTTTCAAAGATCCCATCAAAGTTGATGTAGATACCGTGGGCCCGCTGGAGGTGTATCCCAACAGGGATTCATTGCCATATGTTGAGCTTTATGGCATTCCCGAGACTACAACCATGTTCCGTGGTACTTTCCGTTATGACAAGTGGTGTGAGGTGCTGGATGGCATGAAAGCCCTGAACCTGCTCTCTAATGACAAGATCAATATGGAAGGAATGACCTATGCAGAGCTTCTTGCCAGAGCAGCCGGCCTGCCGGGCATCGACAACCTGAAAAATGCCGTAGCGGAGAAACTTGGCGGTGATGAAAGCGGATATGTCAGGGAGGCGCTCGAATGGCTTGGATTTTTTGGTGATGATGCTGTCGACAGGGGAGAGGATACACCTTTTGAGGTGACATCAGACGTTATGATCAGCAAGATGATGATTGGCGAAGATGAACGCGATATGGTTGTACTTCAGCATACTTTTGTTGCCGCTTATGGTGATAAAAAAGAGGTGATCCGTTCAACAATGGTTGACTATGGCACCCAGCAGACTGATACCTCTATTGCCCGCACAGTGGCCCTTCCGGCTGCCTGCGGAGTGGATATGATCCTCCAGGGACAGATCTCTGCAACAGGTGTTTATATCCCGGTCATCCCCGAGATCTACAATCCCATCCTCGATCAGCTCGAAACCATGAATATCAAGATGGTGGAAGATTATGGGTTGCCGATGAGTGATAATATTAAATAGTTACTGGCTACTTGCTACTGGTTTCTGGTTGCTAGTAGCCAGTAGCCAGCAACCAGTAACACTCCATTCCCTGCAATAATGACAGGGATTCCTTGATGGTATCATTTTTGACTATCAATGTTTATAGTTTTTGTCTATGGATATTGCCATAACGGCCGTTTTAGTGATCATTATTGCGTATTACCTGTTTTATTACAGCGGTAAGAAGAAAACGCATGACAAGGGCAATAAAGCGCAAACGAAATCTAAGAATAATATGAAATACGGCAAATGGGTAGGTGGCGGACTTGGCTGGGCATTTGGAGGCCCAATCGGTGCCATTCTTGGTTTTGCATTCGGTTCTATGTTTGATGGGATGCAAACAGGTAAATATGCTTATGAGCCCGGGACCACGAGTCGCGGAGATTTCAATGTGAGCTTGTTGATACTGTCTGCCGCTGTTATGAAAGCTGACGGCAGGGTGACAAAATCTGAACTTGAGTATGTAAAGGCATTTCTTATAAGGCAGTTTGGCCCACAGGTTGGGCAGGAGCAGCTTACGGCCCTGAGGGAAATTCTCAAGCAGGACTTCAGTATTTCAGATGTTAGCCGGCAGATCGGCCGGTATATGGATTATTCATCC
>JAGLEK010000091.1 GCA_023145125.1 Bacteroidales bacterium
CCAAAAATAACAATATCTGATGAATTAAGTATTAACGCATGGTGAAATTCAATATTTTTGCGGGAACATATAAAATTAATGTTACGATGAATAAGATCAGGGTAGCTATTAATGGCTTCGGACGTATTGGCAGGATCACATACAGGGCCATGGCAGGTAACGACAATATGGAGCTGGTGGCGGTCAATGACCTGAGCTGTCCGGCCACACTCGGGCATCTGTTTAAATATGATTCCATACACGGAAGATTTGACGGGGAGGTCTCCTGGGGAGATGACCATCTGCTGATCAATGGGAAGCATATTCAGGTTTTTAAGAAAGAAGACCCAGGAAGTTTGCCCTGGAAAGAGCTCGGTATCG
Organism: Bacteroidales bacterium; assembly: GCA_023145125.1. GTDB lineage: Bacteria > Bacteroidota > Bacteroidia > Bacteroidales > B18-G4 > B18-G4. The sequence continues at coordinate 361 of JAGLEK010000091.1, forward strand.
ATGTGGTCATTGAATCCACCGGATTATTCGTATCACGAGAAGATGCCATCCGCCATGTGACAGAAGCCGGGGCCCGCAAGGTGATCATCTCCGCACCTGCCAAGGGTGAGAGTGACGGAGTGCCATATGTTGTGCTGGGAGTGAATGATCATATTATCAACAGGGAGGATGTGATCATCTCTAACTCCTCCTGTACCACTAACAATGTGGCACCACTCATCATGATCCTCGATAAGCTCTGGGGTATTGAAAAAGGCTTCATCACGACCGTGCACTCATATACACGCGATCAGAATCTGCTCGATGCTCCACACAAGGACCTCAGGCGTGCACGCGCAGCAGCATACTCTATCGTGCCTACCACCACAGGGGCCGCCAAGGCTGCCACACGCATTTTTCCCCACCTGGAAAATAACCTCGGGGGTGCCGGCATCCGCGTGCCCGTACCCGACGGCTCACTCACCGACCTCACCTGTACCCTGGCAAAACCGACCAGCACCGAGGAGATCAATAAAGTATTTAAAGACGCTTCAGAAACCTACCTTAAAGGCATCCTGGAATATACCGAAGACCCTATAGTGTCGATTGATGTCATTGGCAATCCCCACTCTGCCATTTTCGACGCCGGCCTCACTGCTGTACTTGGTGATAAAAATAAATTCGTGAAGGTTGTAGCATGGTATGATAATGAGACCGGCTACGCCCACAGGCTGGTAGAGTTGATTGAAAAGTTTGTTTAACCCGTAGAAATTCAATGAGAATGTATATAAAAAAGCCTTTTGTTGGAATCCTGGCCTTTGTGATCGTATTGCTTACAATGCCATTAGGCCACGCAGCCATGATCATCATGGAGAAAACATTTGGCCGTGAATATATATATCATGCAGCCATAATTTTGGGTATAATAGGTTTTATCCTGCTTGTTTGGGGTGTTGTCATCAACAAAGAAACAAAATCCACTTTTCTGGGCCTCTTTGGCGGTTTGTTTATATGGACCGGCTGGATTGAATTTGCCTTTGTGTACTATGCCAACAGGTATGGAGTTGATCCGCTCATTGTAAATGGTGAAATAGTTACAAAACCTGAATATTTAATTATGCCGTCATCCATTGGGTTTTGGGTGATACTGATGATGTTCTACCTGTTTGGTTCAAAATCCGGCTGCAGATTTTTTAACTGGCTTCAGAAAACACTGAAGATCCGTAATACCGTTAAACTAAAACCGGCAACGCATAATTTTGCAATGACTACCATGATGGAGCTGGTCGCCCTGCTGTGGACCTTTTACCTGGTATTGCTCTTCGTTTATGACGGCAATTTTCTTGGCGATCGCCATCCTGTAACTTATATAATTGCTTTTGGTTCACTGTTATGGTCATTGTATTTGTTTACCAGGCTCATCAAAATACCTAAAATGGCATATGCCATCAGATATGCAATACCTACAGTAATTATTTTCTGGAATTTTGTGGAAATACTTGGCAGATGGGGTTTCTTCAAAGAGATTTGGATAGAACCCGGAAAATATTGGCTTGAGATGTCGCTGATCTCGGGCGTTTTCGCAATTCTTCTGCTTATTGGTTTTTTCGGGAAAAGAAAAGTTAGGCAGTAGGCGGTAGGCGGTAGGCTGTTGGCAGTAGGCTGTGGGCTGTGGGCTGTTGGCTGTTGGCTGTTGGCTGTTGGCTGTTGGAAAATGACCAATAAATTTAAAATTAAAAATTCAACATTAAAAATTTCAAGTACTTCAAGTACTCCAAGT
>JAGLEK010000092.1 GCA_023145125.1 Bacteroidales bacterium
GATATCCGATATTCGATATGCGATATGCGATATTCGCAGCGATGTTCGTTGCATGTTGCTCTTTGCTCGTTCTTCGGTCCTCATTTTGGCTGCAGGCTGTCAGCAGCATCCTGTATCCAGTATCCAGTATCCAGTATCCAGTATCTAGTATCCATCACTCGGCACTCATCACTCAGGTTTGGGGCTTCTTTAACTAATCAAAGAACTTCCACGAAATCCCAAACCGGAACCCTGCATCCATCATAGGGTAGGAGGGGACCATATAATAATCATAGATTCCGAAGTGGCTGTTAAAATGTGAATACTTGAAGAACATTCTGGCCCTCTTAATGCGAAAGTTAAAGAATATATCTGCATATACGAAGTTTCCGATCTCCTTGCTTCCCTGTGCATAGAAACTGCGTAATGCAGGCATGTAAGCATTCGCATAATAGCTGGTATTATAATAAACCCTTATCCCGGGTTGTATGGTTGTCGCTCCCTTGAACAAAGGCAGTGTCACAAAAATGGCAACATCTGCCATTATCTCCGGCAAAGCGATGAATGTTTCGTCTGAAGCTTTCTGATATGCAAACTTTGTGTCGATACCTACAATACTAAACCTGAAATCTTTGAAAATAGTGGCTTTTATTACAGTGATCTCTTCATCTGATTGATGAGGCAGGGCCATGGAGTCCAGAGCAACATAATTATTTAGTGTAGAATACTCTATTCCGGCTTTCAGGCGGTGCCGTTTGTAAAATAATGAGGTCAGCCTGATGTCTGTGCTTTTTAAATTATTGTCCCAGTAGAAATTGTTAGCCGAGTAGCTCTGGTAGAACCAACCCGGTTTTTGTTTTGCCAGCTGGTAGGTAAATTCTATTCTACCGTATTTCTTTTCAATTTTTCCGGGAATGTATGCAAAGCGGCCTTCCATCAGGTAATCACCGCCATTGTAATCGCCTGTGACCAATTCAGCTTTTCCTGCGATCATATATGTTTTTCTGATAAGCCAGTAAACACCGCCGGAGGGGATGAACTGGTTAAAGTACCTTCGTTCTGCATAACCGCCCAACTCGTGATATTCATGCCGGATAGCACCATAAAGGTAAAATGGCTTTCTTTCCGTCGAATCCAGGTATCCAAGGTTTGACCACATCAGTTTATTGGTGATTTTGAAATGATAAACAGAATCAAGGGTGCTGGTTGAATCCAGGTAAATATTTTGGTAAAATCCGCCGGCAGGGCTCCCGTCAGTGTACATCTGTGTTTGCCTCGACCAGTCGAAGGAATGAGTGATCCTGCCTGCATGGATATTCCTTCTGACATAAGTGCTGTCGTTAAGCTTTTTATGCTTCTTTTGAATGTTGAAGAACTGATTTATGAAATATGAAGATTGTTTGATAAGATTGGCAGCGGAGTTTAAGTTTACAGGGACTACAGCGCGATCGCTGCCGATGTTTTGCTCAAAGATGCTATCGGCTGTGATGCCTCCGTTTTCATAAACATCAACCTTATTGAAATGGTAACTTCCAATAATGCCATAGCGACGGCTTTTGGTAAAAAACTGTGCGGTAATGGCAAGGCTTTTATTATCTGACAACTGCCGCTGATACTTGCCCGGGGCAAAGATGTAGCGGAAGTCGGCACCGACGGTGAGGGTCGGAAAGATCCTGGTGTCAAGCTTCGCCCCGACCATTTGTTCTTTCTTAGGTCCCAGAATATAGACCAGTTCAGAGAAAGGTTCATTCAGTTGATAATACTCCGTATTGAAATTATCAAAAATATAAGCATCGAAGCTACGTATGCCAAAATTAAACCCTGAACGTGTTAATGGGTTGAATAAAAGGTCTTTGTACATTAATCCCGGATTGCCCAGGCTTGCAAAGAAAGGTGTTTCCTTAAAGATCTGGTCATAATTCTGGATTCCCGAGAGGTTCATATCATAGTCGTTCAGCCGGCCCAATGCCAGGCTGTCGACAGTGTGATAATAGAAAAACACGTTGGAAGTATCCTTTGACTCGATTAGGGTATCGCATTCCTGGGCCCCAACAGGTGAAAGGGCAGAAAGGCCACTCAGCAGTACGATTGCTAAGATATAAGGTAAAAAGAAAAAATACTTTTTTTCTGCCATTCCCGGTATTGGATTTGAGCTTCTGTATTACAAACGTACACACTCAACAATAATTATCAAAATATTTCTTAAAGGAATATGATGGTTGTTGAACAATTTGCAAAGATTACAATTTGCCTTTCAGGTCACCACCGTATTTAATGTCTCTCATTGGAGCATCCGGGTCATTCAACCAATCGGGGGTATTGTCATCAGAATTTTCGAGTTCTTCCCTTGCCTGTTCGAGTTCATCTTCGCTATAGGCAAACACCATTTCAGCTGAGATAACGTGGGGCAATGCCTGCAACTTCATCAGCTTGCCAATCTCTTCATCTGTATCTTTTCCTTCGATAGTTACAATGATCCTTCCCTTTTCATCATGCAGATGATATTCATAATCATCTGAAGACTTTATTGTATTAATAATTTCTTCCAGATTTTCAGGCTTTGTCAGAACAACAATACTACTCAAATTCATGGCAATTGTTTTCAACACAAATTTAATTAATTTTCCAGATCATAAGGAAATGATCATCGGCAACTGTGGCTAATGTCTGCTTATCAATAAACTCCATTCTCGTTATCACGCTCTGATGGCCTTTTAAAATGCATATTTCATTCCTGCTTTCGGTCATAAAAACGGAAATGTTGTTTTCTTCGCTTGCCGAATAAGCCCCAATTGATCCGTCTGAACTCAAGCCAATAGAATATACCAGGAAATTTTCCTGCAAAAAGTAATCATCGCCTGTGATTGTATTATAAACACCCACTCTTCGGTCCTGCCCGGCAGTTATCACAATCCCACTTTTATATGCGATCTGGTATATATTATCCACATTTATTCCTGAATAATCTTGCCTGGCCTCACAATTATTCACATCAATTTTATGAACGATCCCACTCTCATCAGCAGTAAAAACATATTGTCTGTCCTCAGTCAATGAGAAGTCAGAGAATGTGTAAGGACTTATATTTAATTCACAAATAGCTTGTTTTTGCGTGACATCAAACAAGATAAGGTCATTGCTCATCAAACCCAGCAGGATAGTATTGCGGGAAACCCACCTGGCTTTTTTAATCATCATCTTATCCTTTTCCGCATTGATGATCTCCTCCTGCTGCCCGTTTTCGAATATGATGACATTTCGAAACCCATGCACACCCTGTGTAACTGAGAGGGTTTTCTGAGATATCTTGTCAATGGAGAATATCTTAGTCGGAACAGGATCTCCCATAAAGTCTTTCATCACAGGTAATTGCATGAAATCCTCCCGTTTTCCGGATATAACATTATAAGTTTCAATCGTACCGGCATCGGTTGAAAGTATGATAAGCGGATCATTAAATACAAAATCTGTAATTGCTCCGGAAGTTTTGATTTTATATAATGGATGAACCTCCTGGCCGGAAATGGTATTAATTGAAAGGCAAAGAAAAATACAAAGAATAAATTTAGTCACAAGACTCCTTCTTTTAGTGCTCCACCGTTTGCTATCTTACACCTTCGCCTATATTATCTTTCAGGTTCGACTGCGTTTTATCGTTGCTTTTACGATAATCGGGGTCGAAAGTATTGGGGATCTCAACGCTGATCTCTGCCTGTGGCACATGGCATTGGGAACAATTGAACATGGCCCCGTTAAAATGGCCGAGGTCTTGCTCGATCACCTCTCCTTCCATTGCATCTACACGGTATTTACCATCTTCTTCTACTACGGAAGGCCGGTAGCTGGTAAAGTGTGTTTCAGGTAAAGGTATGGCATTAAATTCCGGTGCTTTGTCAGGCATATGGCAGCGTAAGCATTTATTGTCGTCGATCTTAATTGGAAGGAAACCACCAACGCGATGGGGAATTAATGGTGGCGCATTTTCAAAAGATCGGTCGATCGTTTCACTCTCGCCTCCACGGACTTTTGTATACTCAGGCATATCGGTCAAAACCGACTCATCGCTCAACAATAATTCGTCTGACATGTCAATATCCTCATCCTCAATCCATGCAGCATTATCTTTGTTGCTATTGCATGCCGTTAACACTATTACGAATATTGTTAGGTAAACAAAAAGCTTCTTCATTATTGTACCCTCCTAGTTTTTATAATTATATACTGAAAATTTTAACGCATCATCATCACAAACTTCAACGCATCGGCCACAATTGCTGCATGCTCCTTTGATATATCCTGATTCTTCACCGATAAGGTCAAGCACCTGCATTTCATGGCATACATCTTTGCACTTCATGCACAGTGTGCATTTTTCAGCGTCGTGCTTTACTTTGATCAGTGCAAAACGGCTGCTTAAAGTATAGAATGCACCCAGCGGGCATAAGTGCCCACACCAGCCATATTCGACAAACAGCAGGTCAAATAAAAACACAGCGACTACAAAAGTCCAGCCCATTCCAAAACCAAAAATAACTCCGCGGTGAAGCATCCCTATGGGATTTATGACTTCGAAAGCTGCTACACCCACTATGGGAGACAGAATAAGGCCCAGCCCCAATATCCAATAGCGCGTTTTTCTGTTGATCCGCAGGAAATTATCATTTTCTGAAATATGCCATTT
>JAGLEK010000093.1 GCA_023145125.1 Bacteroidales bacterium
TTTATGCTCCTGAAAGCCTCATAATATATCAAATATAAGCATCGATATTTCTTAGTAAAGCCATTATCAAATCCGCTCTCATGTTCAATAACCCTTCGCCTCAAATTATTTGTAACACCCACATAAATCACATTTTTATGTTTATTGGTCATTATATAAACGTAAAATTTTTGATCTGGTCGCATTAATAAACAGGCTAATTTCTTCTAACGGTCATCCCGAATCCTGAGCCAAAGGCGAAGGGTGAGGGACCTCCCGGCTATTTGCAGGAAGCTGGTTGATACTTACCCTTATCCATTAATACCCAAAATCAAAAAATGTCACTACTTATTTAAATGAGAAATGACAATAATATGGTACATGTGAAATATAGAATGCCAAATGCAGGCAGGGACAGGCATATCGCTTGGGATTACTATTGCAAAGGCCAGAAAAAATCTATTCAAATAAATGCGAAGCATTTACCGCCCGGGCGCAGTTTGAGCCCCGAGCATCGGGGTGAAAACCTTGTCCGGGGATGTCCTTTTTTTGTTACTTTTTTTGGACAAGCAAAAAAAGTAAAAAAAAATGTTTTAATATCCGATATCTGATATGCGATATGCGATATTCGAAGGGGATAGTCGAGGTCGATATGTATGCTCCCCCGAAGTTCGGCCATTTAAAATTGGAGTTATAATTTAAATTTCTAATTTTAAACGGTTAAATAAAACGATGAAAAAGACAAGATTTTCAGAGACAAAGATTGTTTCTATTCTCAAGAAACAGGAAGCAATAAAAAATGGACGTCTCAGGTCAAAGTGACCATATAAGGTCGGAATGCGAAGTTCGGAGTTCGGAGTTATTTTACTTCTATTTTAAAAAGTCCTTAATGCATAATATTATCTAACTATATATATAAGCACTTGCATTTCAACTGTTAACAAGTTAATCATGTTTTTAGATCAATTACTTGCTAAGCATTTGATAATTCATTACATTTGTTTTACATGATTAAAGTTCTGTGATTTTGGCATTGGTGTAAGAGACTTTATTGTGGCCTTCAGGAGCAGTAAATTATAAGTATACATACATAATAGAGGATTATTATGAAAACTCCCTACAAGGAACTTGCTCTTATATTGTTGATATTTACATTTAACCTTTCTGCTTTTTCACAGACAATTACAGGAAAGATAATCGACGAGGAAGGCTTTGAATTGCCCGGTGTTTCTATATATCTCGAAGGGACCACCATTGGTACCACTTCAGATGTTTTTGGAGCATATACCCTGATTATAAATGAAGGTGAGGTTGCCGGTGATTCCCTGACCATAATATATTCTTTCATAAGTTTCAGTTCTCAGGAATTACGGATTCCCATGAACCCGGAAATGATCATAACACATGATATCGTACTACTTGAAGAAGTTGAAATGTTGCAGGAGGTGGTCGTGATTGGCTATGGCGTACAAAAGAAAAGCGATATTACCGGGGCCATTTCTACGATAAAACCCCAGGAAATAACAAGCCTGCCTGTAACCAGTATTGACCAGGTTATGCAGGGAAGGGCTGCCGGGGTGCAGGTAAGCCAGACTACCGGTGCACCGGGCGAAGGCATCAAGGTAAGGATCAGAGGCCTTGGTACCATTAATAATAATGATCCTTTATATATTGTCGATGGTGTTCCAACGAAGGACGTTACCGGAATACTAAACAGCGAGGATATCGAATCCATGACTATCCTTAAGGATGCTGCCTCTGCTGCAATATACGGGGCCAGGGCAGGTAATGGTGTTATCATCATTGAAACCAAAAAAGGCCAGGCAGGTAAGACACGCTTCAGTTTCAATACTTATGCAGGGATACAAACACATGGCCGCCTGACACCAATGTGTAACACAGATCAATACATAGAGCTATATAATGAAGCCGCCCAGGCAGATGGTAACCATGAACCCATTCCGGATGATATAAGGCCGCAGCTATCCAACACAAATTGGCTCAACGAGGTCTTCCGCCCGGCTGTTATGCAAAATTATCAGTTAACCATCAGTGGAGGTGATGAAAAGTCCAGATTTCTGATAGGAGGTGGGTATCAGAGCCAACAAGGGATTATTCTTAACTCTGATTATGAAAGGTTAAATTTCAGGACATCCATTAATACAGAGTTGGCAGAATGGGTTAATGTTGGTAGCAACTTAACCTTTTCGTATTCCAACCGGGATATTATTGGTGCTTCGGGTGACGGCTATGGAGGTAATGGCGGTAGCGTTATCAGGTATGCTTTCTTCAGAACACCTCCGGTACCTGTATACGAATCTAGTGGTGAGTACAGCGACCTCCCTATGTTTGAAGGTTATGATCGTGCCAAGTTGAATACATGGTTTGGTGATGGATATAATCCTGTAGGACTGGCTAATAAATACGACTGGACTGCAAAAACATATCGCTTATTTGGAAATTTCTTTGCTGACTTTAAAATAACCGAAGGATTGAAATTTCGTTCCGATTTTGGTGTCAACATGGCACTTATAGATGAAAAACGTTTTAACGAAAACTGGGGTACCGATGATAGGATCAACAGCCCTAACTCTATGACCAAAGGGATCGGCCAGGCTTTTACATGGAATTGGACAAATACGCTTAATTATGTAAAGACATTCAACGAAAAACATAACACCTCCTTCCTGCTGGGTGTGGAGGCAATTAAAAACAACTTTCATGAACAGGTAGGAACAGACAGGGATTTTGCAGACCAATCGGCTAACCTGCGCTACCTTGGCAATGGATTGTCTCTTTATAAGGGAGCTGATGAAAGACAAACCGGCTGGTCATTGCTTTCAGGCTTTGCACGTGTAAATTATAATTATAACTATAAATATATTATTGAAGGTGTTGTCAGAACAGATGGTTCTTCCAGGTTTACTCCTGAGAACAGATGGGGCGTTTTCTATTCAGGATCCATAGGATGGAGCATGCATAATGAAAATTTCCTCAAGAATGCTAATTGGCTGTCACAGCTTAAGCCCAGGCTTAGTATCGGACAAACAGGCAATCAGGAGATAGGCCTGTATAATTATGCTTCCATAATCGGATCAGGATATAATTATCCCCTGGGAGGATATCCAAACAATGGCTATACTGTTACGTCTTTTGGTAATATAAATACAACATGGGAAACGACAACCACATATGATATAGGCCTCGATATGGCATTCTTCGATAACAGGCTTAGCGTGATAACTGATTATTACTGGCGTTATACTGATGATATGCTTATTCCCGTGCCTCTGCCTCCCAGCGGTGGAAGTGCAAATCCTCCTTTTGTCAATGCAGGCAGGGTGTTGAATCGTGGCTTTGAGCTGGAAATTTTCTGGAGGGAGATAAAAGAGAAATTCAAATACGAAATTGGCGGAAACTTTTCTACCCTCTATAATGAGGTCTTATCCTTAAGCGGTGGCCGGCCGATCCCTGCAGGAAGGATAGATAATGGAGTTTTTGCTACTTTAACGGAAGAGGGGCATCCTATCGGGTCTTTCTACTTATATGAAATGGATGGAATATTTCAGAATGAACTGGAAATCTTTTCCAGTGCCTACCAGGGACCCAATATTGAACCAGGTGACGTAAAATTCAAGGACCAGAATGGTGATGGCGTTATTGATGAAAAGGACAGAAAACATGTAGGCTCTGCGATACCAAAATTCACTTATGGACTGACATGCAATTTTTCATATTTTAATTTCGATCTCTCTTTGTTCTTTCAGGGAGTTGCAGGTAACTATTACTATATGCAGATCAATCAGGATATTGAAGGCTTTTACAGGGGATTTAATATAACAGAGAGGATGTATGATAATCGTTGGACAGGAGAGGGATCAACTAACGAATACCCAAGGGTATCATGGGTCGGAGCATCCAACAACAAGAAGGCTTCAACAAGGTTCCTGGAGTCTGCAAGCTATTTTCGCTTTAAGAATGTAATGCTTGGCTATAATTTCATTATCCGAGAAACTTCTGCACTGGAAAGCATTCGTGTATATTTCAGCGTACAGAATGCCTTTACCATCACGAAGTACCCCGGCCTGGATCCGGAAATGTATGAAAGTAATAACCTGAACAGTGAAAGTACCAGGAATGCAGACCTTGCTGCAGGTATTGACTGGGGGACTTATCCAGCTCCAAGGATTTATACAATAGGTTTTAATCTTAACTTTTAGTCCTGGAAATAAATGATCATGAGAAAATACAAATATATAACAGTCTTAATTGTCCTTTCGTTAGCAGTTTCATTTTCCGCTTGTAAGAAGTTCCTGGATGAGGAATTAAAAGGACAACGTGCCGATGTGCAGTTCTTCGAGTCGGCTGAGGATGCCGAATTATACCTGACAAGTATTTATAATGTCCTGTCCTTTGCTGATGCTGATAATCGAATCTGGGTATTTGGCGATATTGCTTCCGACGATGCCGCAAAAGGCGGTATTCCCGGCGACCAGGCAGATATTGGAAGGATAGATGATTTTGATCTTACCACCGATAATGGGAACCTTGAAACAGTCTGGGAGATCTACTACGAAGGAGTTTCCAGGGCCAACAAATTGCTTGACAATATTGACAACATCAATATGGATGCAGAAAGAAAGAGCGAGATCACCGGTGAGGCAAAATTCCTGAGAGCCTACTATTATTACTGGCTTACAAGTATTTTCGGCAATATTCCTGTTCATATAACTACACCTACACCTGCAGAAACACAAAAACCTGCAACCCCTGTTGGGGATATCAGGGCAAATGTTATTATACCTGACCTGCAGGATGCTGTAAACCGTTTACCGGAAACATTTACGGGCCCTGATCTTGGCAGGCCAACAAAATATGCTGCATTGGCCCTACTTGGGAAAATGTATCTTTTCCAGGAACAATGGCAGGAAGCGGAAGGTGCTTTTCAGGAAATTGTTGGCTCAGGCCTGTATGACCTTTCCTTATTATATATGGATAATTTTGAGGTAACTACCAAAAATAATGAGGAAACGATATTTGCGGTACAGCATCTTGAGGGTCAGAATCCATGGCTGGGAAACAGGCTAAACCAGTGGTTTGCCCCAAGGAGTGAAAATGGTTATGGATTTGATGTACCAACACAAAGTTTTGTCGATGAATTTGAAATGACACAGGATAGTGTTTATGATCCCCGCCTGGATTATACCGTTGGCAGGGAAGGACACACCTGGTTCAGTGATACGGTCATGTTTGACCCGGAATGGTCACCGACAGGCTATATGCAAAAGAAATATCTGCAGCCTTTATCTGAGGTTCCCAAGGAACTGAAAGCTGACGGGGAATTAAATTATGTGTATATTCGCTATGCGGATGTCTTGTTAATGTTGGCGGAAGCCATAAATGAACAGGGAGGTGGAGGCGCCCAGCAATATGTTAATATGGTAAGAAAACGTTCCAGGGATTCCTATCTCTATGATGAAAATTTGCCCGGTTACGGTACTATCCCACCCGGATTGTTGCCGGATGTTCCTGCCGGCGGGCAAAATGAGATCAGGAAAGCAATTCGCCATGAACGGAGGGTTGAGCTGGGATTTGAATTCCACCGCTATTTTGATGTGATCAGATATGGCCCCGACTATGCATATGATGCTTTGCAAGACAAGGTGAACTTTAATTATGAGGAAAATAAGCATTTTCCAATACCGCAAAGCGAACTGGATACGAATCATGAATTGTAAAACTTATAATTCACTATTAATAATTAACAAAGTCTAAATTTAAAACGTAATGCTATGAAAAAAATGAAGTACTTAACATGGTTTCTGATCGTGCCATTGATGGCAGGCATGATCCTCACTAACTGTAAAAAGGATGATGATCCACCACCTCCAACACCAACCGATTTTACTGTCCTTGATGCCTTGATTGTAGAAGCTCAGGCTTTGCATGACGGTGCAACAGAGGGGACAGCTATTGGAGAGTATGAAGCGGGCTCAAAAGTTGTCCTGCAAACTGCTATTGATGCTGCTAAAGCAATTCGTAGTACTCCTGGTGCCACTCAGGCACAAGCAGATGCCACAGTTGTAAACCTCCAGGCTGCAATGGATGAGTTTGAGTCTAAGAAGATCACTGAGATTGCTCCTGAAAACCTTATTGCAAACTGGCTGTTTAATGGCGATGCGACTGATGCATCAGGTAATGGCCACCATGGAGTTTTAGAGGCTGGACATGTAAATTGGGGTGCCGGTGTAGTGGTCCCTACCGAAGACCGTTTTGGCAATGCTGAATATGCCTATAGGTTTGAAGATGGCGGAAATATTGTAATCTCTCAGGATCCTTCATTGAATCCTCCAGATCTTACAATTGTGACCTGGATCAATCTTTATGATACATGGGCTCACAGTTATTTTATCTCTAATGACATCTGGAATTGCTGGAAGTTCCAGATTCAGGATGCCAACAAACCCTTCTTTACACGTAAAATATTAAAAGATGACGGCTCAGGAGAAAATGCATGGATTGATAAGGATGCCAACACCGGTATACTTGAAAATGGTGTATGGACTCATATTGCCATGACTTTCAAAAGCGGTGAAATGGTATTTTATGTTAATGGAGTGGAAGCTATGTTCTGGGATGACTTCCCGACAGGCACACCGGTTGATCCAAATCCGCTGGTTGACATTTGTATTGGCCAGGCGCTTCCAACAGGTGTCTATACAGATATACCAGATGATCCATACGAGTGGAAGGAATGGCTGGGATTCCTGAAAGGTTCTCTTGATGATCTGAAAATGTATAACATCGTTCTTACTGGTACTCAGGTGAATCAAATTTATACCTGGGAAGTAGCCAACGTTGTTGAATAACTAAATAGAATCCTATAAAAAAGGCTGTCTGAATTATTATTTGATTTTATGACAGCCTTTTTTTTTCATTATGAAGAATAAGTCAAATATTCCGGTTTTTCTTCTTCTGCTTGCCCTGGCCTTTATCTCTTGCAAAAGATCCGGTAGCGATAAGGAGTTGTTGTTCTGGTCTTCCAATAATGCCCAGGAGATCACTTTTACAAGGCAGGTGATTGATAACTGGAACAAAGCGCACCCCGATCATCCAATCCGTCACCAGCCGGTGCCTGAAGGGCAGTCGAGCGAGGAGATCATCCTTGCTGCTGTGGTTGGCAAGACAACACCCGACATCTATGCCAATATGTTTGAGGGGAGTGTTGAAATGTATGCAAAGGCCGGTGTGCTCGTTCCATTTGATACATTAGATGGCTTTTGGGATTTTATAAGAGAAAGATGCTCAGATGAAGTGATCAAAGAGAATACTTCTGCTGATGGCCATATTTATCAAATTCCATGGAAAGTAAACCCAATCATGACCCTCTATAATACTAATGTAATAGATAATCTTCAGATCGATGGATTACCTTCGACCTATTCTAAATATCTTGAAGCTGCCGGGGAGATCAAAAAGGATACGGATGGGGATGGATATGTGGATCAATGGATAGGCTATACTACTGTTATGGCGATCTGGTACCAGCGCTTATTTAATTTTTATCCCATGTACCTTGCAGCATCTGACGGGGGAAAATTGATTGAGAATAACAGGGCTGTTTTCAATAATGAATATGCTATCGGAGTATTCAAGTTCCTCCAGCAATTGTATGATAGTAATTATTTCACCAGGCAGCGAGTGTCAGGAACCCAGGACCTCTTCCTGATGGAAAAGATCTTTACACAATTTACGGGCCCATGGCAGATCCGGTACTTTGAAAAATTTAAGCCCGACCATATTGAATACAGTTTCTATCATATTCCCATCCCTGATGATCATGAAGGACCGGTATATACATATGCTAATCCCAAAAATCTTGTACTATTCGGCACATGCAAAGATCCGCAGGCTTCGTGGGAGTTCATCAAAACCATGATCAGCAAGGAGGGTGACCTGAAATTCATGGAGATCACCGGACAATTTCCAAGGAGGAAATCACTTTCTGAAGATCCTTATTTTGAGGATTTCATGAAAACCCACCCCATTTCCCGGATTTTCGCCAAACAGGTTGAATATATTAAGGGTGTCGACAACCATGAATTGATAGTAGAAGTGCTTGATATCATCTCTCAGGAATATGAGGCTTGTGTGATCTATCACAAGAAAACACCGGAGGA
>JAGLEK010000094.1 GCA_023145125.1 Bacteroidales bacterium
TCAACGGAAGGATGGAGTAGCACATCCATTTACCTCTCAACAAACTCCGGTGCAAGCTGGGGAAGTGCTATTGCCACTTACTCAGGGAGGAGGACAGAGCTTGCTGTAAGCTATAACCAACCCACATGGGTTTATGCCCTGGTATGCAATACCAGTGGTGGCATGGAGGGTGTTTATAAATCAACAAACAGCGGAGGTTCATATCCTCAGGTTTTGAATGGATCTGCTTCCGGCAATTATCTGCTTAACTGGAGCTGTACCGGAACGGGGACAAACAATGGACAGGGGACCTATGACCTATGCATTGCTGTTGATCCAAATAACGCCAATGTAGTTTATGTGGGAGGAGTAAATTCATGGAAGTCCACCAACGGAGGCACATCATTCAGTATTGTTAACCATTGGTCAGGATGTACAGGTATTCAGACCGTACATGCCGACAAACATTTCTTTGCTTTTCAGAATGGTACATCTACCCTGTTCGAAGCAAATGATGGTGGCCTTTATAAAACCATTGATGGAGGAATTAACTGGTCGCACCTGTCGAATGGCATGGCCATAGGGCAGATCTATCGTATGGGGATTGGCCAGACCCAGTCTGATGAGATCATCATCGGCCTGCAGGATAATGGCACAAAAGCCAGATTAGCCGGAACCTGGAATGATGTGATCGGAGGAGATGGCTTTGAATGTATTATTGATTATACCGACGAGAATACACAGTATGGCGCATTGTATTTCGGAGCTGTTTATCGTACAACCAATTACTGGTCGTCTGGTGGCACATTGATCACCGGCAGCCTTCCCGGCCAGGGTGCATGGTGTACACCATATCTGATCGATCCTATCAACAATCAAACGCTCTACGTTGGATACAGTGATGTTTGGAAAACCACGAACCAGGGCGCTAACTGGTCAGCGATCAGCAACCAGGGAGGCACTACTGATTTCCAGAATATGGCAATATCGACCAGCAACCACATGTATATTTACGCAGCCACCCATAGCAACATATATCGTACTACTAACGGTGGCGGAGCCAGCACAACATGGACAGATATCACCTCAAATCTTCCGGTGGGATCCTCCAATATAACTTATATTGCAGTTAAAAATGATAACCCCGATCACGTATGGGTTTCCATGGGTGAATATAATAGCCATGGAGTATATGAAACTACAAATGGTGGTACAAGCTGGACTAACATTTCATCAGGATTGCCCCAATTACCTGTGATGTGCGTGATCCAGAACCATCAGTATGCAGGTATCGAATTGTATGCAGGAACGGATGTAGGAGTTTATGTGATGCGTGACGGAGGAAGCTGGATACCGTTTAGCGACGGATTGCCAAACGTAGTTGTTACAGA
>JAGLEK010000095.1 GCA_023145125.1 Bacteroidales bacterium
TGTGTTGCCCAGCGGGTATGTGCCATGCCCAGGGTTCCGCTTATATCCTTGCCGATGATGAATTCCTCAAGGTCGGCAACCTTTCCGCTGCATTTATATACATTCAGGTCGCCATTAAGAAGAGCAACACCGGCGCTGTCGTAGCCCCTGTATTCAAGCCGTTTCAATCCTTTTATCAGGATTGGAAATGCTTCTCTCGGGCCAATGTAACCAACAATTCCACACATGTTAATTTACTTTTGTATATGTTACGTTCAGGATCATCTTATTTTCGCCGTTCAGCAGGGAATCAGGCCCATATATGATAAGCCTGTTTGCTCTGAAAGAGGCTCCGGTTATCAGCAATGCTAATGGGTAGTTTGGAGTTTGCCCTGTAAGCACACGTTGTACGTGGCGTGAGATGTGAAAATAATACTGATCTTCTGCCTCGTTAAGGTATCCTCCATAATATGATGGTGCTTCACTGGCGTCGGGTAATGGTATATAATCACCCTCCTCATCGATCATGGCAAGCCCCAGTTGTGGCGGTCCTGCGAGTTCCGAGCCGTCATCATAAATGTTAAAGATCAGTTTTGCCTCATTGATAGCTACATTCCCGTCTTTAAAAAATTCCTGTATATCCGGCAGTCGCAATTGGGCTTTAACACCACCCATTCCCTGTAAATAGAATTTCTCGTTGCCGGCAGCAGTATCTCCATCCAGCACCTGTGATTTGAAATCAGCTGAGGCATCCTGGTAATCATTATGGTCGAAGGCCGTGAAGCGGGCGCAGTTGCTGTTACTAAGAAAGACAAAAGACAATGTGTCCTGCGATGCATCTGTGCGATAAAAGATGGTGAGGGCAGTATTGGCCGCCAGCATGTCGAACGACATAATTCCTCCATCAGCCATGGCAGGCTCTGAGGTGATGTGAAGACCTTTCATAAATTCCAGCCAGCTTTCGTTGTCTTCATAAACAGAAGGGTCGGCTGTCATTATTTTCTCGGCAAATTCATCTGATAACCTGATCCGCAACTGTGGCGTTGCCGGTTCCCCGCCAACAATAACACTATCGCCGGGGGCGGGGACAAAAGTGACTGAAGCCAATTCAACACCATAATCGCTTATGGATTGATTTGAATAATAGG
>JAGLEK010000096.1 GCA_023145125.1 Bacteroidales bacterium
AATCGCCCAATACAAAAAACTCCGCTGTAGCGGAGCTTTTTGAACGAACAACTTATTAACCCAAAATTTATGGAAACATTCCTGAAGGTACCGTATGAAAAAAGCAAAGCAGTTTGATTATTAAAAACCTGGATTATGAAAATCAAAACCACCTTCAAGAACGATTTCCTCTTTGAGAAATTAATTAAACTAAATTAATTCATTTACAAAACTAAAGGTGCCGGGGTTATATGTAAAGCCGGAATCAGTTAACGGCTATCAACAATCAGTTTACGGTTGACAATATCAGGTAACTGGAACCGATCGTGATGATTGTTATTCTTAAATTTTTCCGAAAAAGGCAGGACATTTTCCATTTTTCCGTATTAATCAGTAGGGCCTACGAAGGTTTCTTACTATTTAAATATGCATTGCAAAGTTTTGCTTATTACCGGGTGTATCCTGCTAAGCACCCCTGTCTCCATGGCACAACCGGGCAGCTACCCTGTCGGTGCCAGGGCAATTGGCATGGGACATACAAGCCTTGTCAACAAAGATTTTTGGGCAGTTTGCAACAACCAGGCAGCAGCGGCTTATATCACCGGCATTGAACTTGGTGTATTCATGGAAAACCGCTACCTCATAAAAGAGATGAACAGGATCGTGATCGGGGGTGCTTTTGGGATAGGCAAGGGAGGGATTTTCGCTAATGTGGATCATTTTGGTGATCATGCCTACTCAGAGATGAAGGCCGGGGCAGGCTATGCATTGCAACTGGGGGAACACTTTGCCGCAGGCTTACAGCTGGATTATCTCAGGATGTCCATCGGCGAAGGCTACGGCAGTTATCATGCCTTTACATTTGAAGGAGGCATCTATGCAATGATCACCGACAAAATATCGCTTGGCATCCATTGTTTCAACCCTGTTCATGCCGGTTGGACACACAGCAAGGAAAAACTTCCTGTCATCATCAGGGGTGGCATCGGCTTCCGGCCTGAAGCATCCATCAGCATCAGTGCAGAGGTCCTTAAATCAACTGCAGAGGCGGCAGTCATAGCTGCAGGTTGTGAATACCGCTACAGGGACAAATTTTTCATCAGGGCCGGAATAACCAGCGGACATGCAAGGTACACCTTCGGGGCAGGCTTCAAATTGAAGAAACTGATGATCGACATTGCTTCTTCAGTCCACTCCTTCCTCGGCTATTCACCACAGCTTTCTATCATCTATATTGTAAAGCAATGAAGCCGGCATTAACAGGACTATTCATATTTGCTGCCTTCAACGTGATCATGGCACAATCATCCGACAGCCTGTTGCTTGCCGGAAAAAATCTGATCAGCAGGCAGTTGGAAAACTATGAAGAGCTGGCAGAAGCAGGGATCGATCTTAGCGAGCTCACTGAAGACCTGGAGTATTTCCTTGAGAACCCCATTAACCTGAATGATGCAGATAAAAGGGATCTTAACCGGCTTGTTTTCCTCAATGATATCCAAATCAAGAATTTGCTCGACTACCGAAAGAAGTACGGAACATTCCTGTCGATATATGAGTTGAAAGTCGTTGAAGGGTTCGGCAGAAATACGCTGGAAAAGATCCGGCCCTTCATAGTGGTTGCCCCCAAAGCAGATCGTTCTTTCAAGGTGAACAGCCTTCTCAGAGGAAAGCATGATCTGATCATTCGCTTTCAGCGTAAACTGGTCAGGTCAGAAGCATACAATATCCCGGCAGATTCCTTGCAGTTAACAAAAAGCGGCTCCTTTTACCTTGGCGACCCCAATCGTTATTATCTGCGCTACCGTTACCGGGTTTCCGGCAGAATGAGCATCGGCCTGATAGCAGAAAAAGACCCGGGAGAGGCATTTCTCTACCTCCCCGCCGGCCTTTCAGCAAGCATAAGGAACAAAATAAAGCGGGTGCCGGGATTTGATCATTACTCATTTCACTTTGGATATGAAACAAAAGGAATACTCAACTATGCCGTGCTTGGTGATTACCATGCCCGCTTCGGGCAGGGGCTTGTTCTGTGGAGCGGGCTTTCATTCGGTGGCGGAAATGATCCTTCATCAGTGAAACGCTATGCATCCGGCATCCGGCCAAATACATCTGCCAATGAGAATATGTACCTGCGTGGAGGCGCCATATCGCTGAAGTGGAAAGCATTAAGGCTGGATATGATTTACTCCCGGATTAAAGCCGACGCCAATATTATATATTCCGACAGTGCCGGTGAACCTGGTCATATCAGTTCTCTTCCCAACACAGGCTACCATCGCAGCCTGAATGAGCTGGAGGATAAAAAAAGTCTTCTTCAGGAGCGTACCGGGGGTCATTTTGCATACACCCGCGAACGTTTTCAGACAGGCATCACAGTATGCAGGACGAACTACGGGCTCAGCATCGATAAAGGTGATAAACCCTCGGCCTTATACCAGTTTCGGGGAAACAAAAACCTGAATGCCGGCATATATTTTGACCTCCTGCTACGCAAGACAAACCTATTTGGTGAGTTCGCAGTAAGCAAGAACGGAGGATGGGCTTTGCTGGCGGGCCTCACCCATACCACAGCGAATGGGAGCATTTTCGGACTGCTTGTCAGGGAATACAAGCCTCAATATCAAAATTATATGGCACAGGCACAGGGCAAAAGAACTAACAATGCCAATGAAAGGGGAATTAAGCTGATGCTGGAAATGCCGCTACTCAGGAAGCTTAGCCTGCAGGCATCCTTCGATCATTACTCTTATCCGTGGCTAACCAGCAGGACCATAAATATAAAACGGGGACAGGATCATCGTATGCAGTTGCTGTATAAGCCTTCCAGAGGGGCCGAACTGGAGCTAAAATACAGGTTCCGCTCGGAATTTGTCAATAATAACGACCTGCATTCCTGGTTCGACAAACAGGTACAGGAAAAAAAACATGAGATCACTGCTGAAGCGGGCTTCACTGTTTCTGCATCGTGCTCAGGAAAGGTGCATGCGGGTTATACGATAGTGAAAGCTTCCGCTGAGGCATGCAAAAAGGCAGGATCCCTGCTTCTGCTGGACATGTATTATCGTCCGGAAAGGCTTCCGCTCCGGCTCACATTCAGGTATGCATTATTTCATACGGATGATTACGATAGCAGGCTATATGCCTATGAGTATGATGTTTTGTATGCATCTTCAATGCCTGCGTATTATGGCAAAGGCTACCGTTTTTATATTCTCACAAAATACAGTCCTGCCCGGTGGCTCGATACCTGGCTTCGCTTCTCCATGACCTGCTATACAGACAGGAATACCATCGGCAGCGGCCCTGATGAAATTCAAGGAAACAAGCTGCCTGAAATTAAATTACAGCTGCGAATTAAATTATGAATCTGGGGACATACTTACCACCAGGGCTCCAAGACACAAAGATGCACCAAGAATTAAAAAAAATAATATGAAAAAACACTATGAACCAATTCCCGATGATTTAGATGTTATTGGAAGGAAAATTGTTGATGCCGCATACACAGTCCACAAAAGTCTGGGACCAGGATTGCTTGAAAAAGTCTATGAGATCTGCTTTTGTCATGAACTCATCAAGAGGAATCTATCTATTCAAAGACAACTTTATATTCCAATAAATTATGAAGGAATTACATTCGATGAAGGACTCAGATTAGATGTTCTTGTAAATGAATGCGTCATTTGTGAACTTAAAGCTCTGGAAACAACCCATCCTGTGTGGGAAGCCCAGGTTTTAAGTCATTTGAAAATCACCGGACTTCGTTTAGGGTATCTGATAAACTTTAATGTACCATTGATGAAAGAAGGAATTAGAAGATTTGTTATATAAACAATCTTGGTGAAACTTGGAGCCTTGGAGTCTTGGTGGTTCAAACCACATAATCACTACCCACCAAGATCAATAACCAAGAGGCACCAGGCAGGCTTAGTAAAGAATTATTTTCCCACTTGTGATAAATAAGCCTGATGTACTTTGCATAGAATAGAAGTAAACTCCTCCTGGAATAGAGCCCCGGTTAAATTTATTTGTCCCGGGATGCAGGTTTTCCATTCTTTTTACCTCTTTGCCGGTGATATCATAAAAGACCAGGCTCATATTTTCATTTGAGGAATTGATCTCGATCGTGGCGCTTTCACCGACCGGATTCGGGTATATCCTGACGAATGCCTCTGAAGCGGCGTTCCTTTCTTCCAAACCTACCGGGATCCCGGGTTGATAAGTAGCTTTACGCAGTATTTTAGGCTCCGGATCTATCTCAATCATCACAACAGCTTCCTGCACGGGAACAGTAAACACCTGGTAAATTTCATCATTCCATACATTTATTACGGTATCACCTCCACCTTCATATAGCAATTTAATCTCCACCGGCATCTTGAACAATGGCCGTCTCCCCTGTTGTTCCTGTACCTGCCAGATCAGGAAGGCAAGGCTGTCATTATGATTTTCGAAATTGAAATAATACTCCGGGTAGTAGGCGTCATATATCCATTGCTCGAAGAAGTAATCCAGGTCTTCTCCCGACACATCTTCACACACTTGCTGAAAATCTTCGGTAGTCGCCTGGGCATACATGAAATCAGTATCCGTCGAGTAATTATAAATACAATCCCAGAATATGCTATCGCCCAGCACCCCCCGAAGCATATGCAATACATAAGCCCCCTTCCTGTAAATAATACTCTGGAATACGTTGAAAGTATCGCTGGCATTTTGCAGATACAATGTTCCTCCATTCCAATACTCATTACCACTCATATTATCCAGATACGCTCCATAACCATATACCGCCTCATCATAAACAGCTTCAGAATAAGTTGCAAAGCCTTCATTCAGCCAGGCATGGTGCCAGTTTTTACAGGTGATCATATCTCCAAACCACATATGGCCCAGCTCGTGTACTGAAACACTGAACCATGAAGGCAACATATTATTGGTGATGGTGTTGGTCTGGTTTTCGATGGCGCCATAAAAACCAAGCTGTGTCATACCGTATTTCTCTGCTGAAAAAGGGTATTTCCCGAATTTTTCAGAAAAGATATCCAGGGCAAGCGGCATATCTTCGACTCCTGTTTGTGAACCGGCCAGATCCTGCTGAAATACATAATAATCCAGCGGGTACTCTTCTCCGTAGATGCCGGCATAATCCTCACTGAATTTGACAAAATTCGAGATAGCTACCATAACATAATAAGTTACGATGGGATAACGGTGCCTCCACTGATAAGTCTTTTCCGTAGTATTGTCTATAACATTTTCGAGTATCCCGTTTGACACAGCGATCACTTCTACGCCGTTTACCTCCTTCACAGGGATCGTGACATCAACAAAAACTGAATCCGGTTTATCAGAGGGGCCATCTTTACAAGGGTACCAGTAATGGGCAAGGTATGGTGTTGATAAAGTAGCTATTATTGGCTCACTGCCATGGTGCGTTTCATACCTGAGCCCCTTATATCCACCGGCAAGAACAGGAACGCCGTGATAGCTGATCACAAGGTCCAGTGCATCGCCGGGGCCATATGCACCGTCCAGGTTTACCAATATAGAATCCCCGCTTTGCAGGAAGGAATCCACATCTCCACTAACATCATCTACGGTCAGGGAACTGTTAAGGCTCAGCCATACATGATCCAGGCCATCAATAACAGGTTCAAAAATACAATTTACTACACCTGCTATATACTGGGAATCAATGGCTATTTCCAGATCGAGGTAATAGAATTTCACATCAATATTGGTATCAGGGATGTTCTCCTCGCTATAGCGGATAAATTCCTTGAAAGTCTTCCATTCGAGTTCATACAGGTCTTCAAGGGCCTGTTGCTTTTGTGCGTTGGCAATTATGGTGGCCAATAAAACAATGGCCACAGTATAGATGAGCTTTTTCATGATTTGAATTAATATAGTTTTTCCCGCTTGATCAGGTAGGGATGGAGGATCTGGCTGATGCCGGCATTGATATCGGCGGCGACAAAATCAATCATATATTTTCCACAACGCAGCTTAAGCTCATTAACAAACTCCCCGACACTCTCAACATATTGCTTCCTGAGTTCAAGCGGCGACAGTTTCATTTCCTCTCCGCTTTCCATATCGACGAATTTATATGGGCGGTTATCATACTCGAAATCAATTTCCTTGGACTTATCCACCACGTGAAACAGTATAACTTCATGTTTATTATACCGCAGGTGCTGCAAAGCAGAAAACATCTCATCCAGCTTTCCCTGGCGTTCAAGCATATCACTGAATATCACCACCAGCGAACGCTGATGGATCATATCTGCGATCTGATGTATTGCCTCCGCTACATCGGTTGGTTTTCTGGTGGTGGGGGGTATCGGTTTCAACAATTTCTCCATTTCCGAGAAGAGGTGTTTCATATGAACCATTGTTGAACGGGCCCTGGTGTTGAGCTCGATCTTATCAGAAAAAAGACTTAAGCCCACGGCATCCCGCTGCCGCTGTAAAAGATTTATCAGCGCAGCAGCAGCATAGATCGAAAAAGTGATCTTGTTGGGGTTGTCAATACTTATATCCGGTTTCACCGGGAAATACATGGAACTGGAATTGTCAATAATGATCTGGCAGCGCAGGTTGGTCTCTTCCTCATAGCGCTTCACATAAAGCTTGTCGGTGCGGCCGTATAGTTTCCAATCAATATGCTTTATTGACTCACCGCTGTTATATTGCCTGTGTTCGGCAAATTCGACTGAAAAACCATGGAAAGGGCTTTTGTGCAATCCTGTAATAAACCCCTCGACCACCTGCCTGGCAAGAAATTCGAGCGAACCAAACTGCTGCAACCTGTTATGA
Source organism: Bacteroidales bacterium (assembly GCA_023145125.1). GTDB lineage: Bacteria > Bacteroidota > Bacteroidia > Bacteroidales > B18-G4 > B18-G4. Next base: position 6,802 of record JAGLEK010000096.1, read on the forward strand.
TCTATCGAATATTCCATTTCTATGATCTTTCATAGTATGCAAAAAGACGCACAATACTGCACGTCTCTTCACAGGATTGAAATTCAGGTCAGTATTTTAAAGAAGCTTCAGAAGTTTTCCTTCAAGCACCTTTTTCGGAACCGCACCAACCTGCTTATCCACTTGCTCACCACCTTTAAAGAAAAGTATTGTGGGGATATTCCTGATCCCAAATTTCTTGGTAATGTCTGCATTTTGGTCAACATTAAGTTTTCCAACCACTGCTTTGTCTCCGTATTCTTCGCCGAGTTGGTGCACGATAGGTCCCACCATACGGCAAGGGCCGCACCACTCTGCCCAAAAGTCAACAATTACAGGTTTATCTGACTGGAGTACGAGCTCCTCAAAATTAGCATCGGTAAATTCTAAAGCCATTTTTCTAATTTATTAAGGTTAACATTATTGAAACTACAAAAGTAAGGTTTTATTTCTTTGCCGGTCTTCAAATAATACATTAACAATCCCGGATCAATTAAGTTTGTACCCGATCTCAGGAAGTCTCTTCAGTTCCCTGATAAAATATGCCGGATCTACGGCATTGTTGCGCGGTTGCATGTGAAGGTATGCTTTGTTTACCGTATCCTCTATCCTGATCTTTACAAGACAATTCCCTGATTTTGCCTTGATCATTTTTTTAAGGCTGCCGATCAATTCTGCACTGACCTCGTCAGCATTCAATGTCAGGGTGATGCTCTTTGTAAGCTTCTCAAGAGCATCAGCCATCAGGCTGATACCGATAACTTTCACCTCCAGCTGCTCCTGATCTCCCCTTCTGACCTGAACCCGCACCTTTACAAGCACGTTGAAGCCCTCAACAAGAAAATGCTTCATTTTAAGGTAATCCTCCGAAAACAGGAAAAACTTTTTAGTGTCGTTAAAGTCTTCCAGTATGAAAGAACCATATGGCTTACCCATTTTCGTCATTCGTTCCTGTGCACCTGTTATCATACCGGCTATGGTGACCACCTTGTTAAAATATTTTTTGGGTTCAGCAAAGAGTTCAGTCAGGGCGGTATCACAGAAATTCTCTATCTCCAGTGCAAAGTCATCCAGCGGGTGCCCCGAAATGTAAAAGCCCGTCACTTCCTTTTCCTTTCGCAGTTGTTCAATCTTTGTGTAGTGGTTACAGTCCGGCATGATTGGATCCTGCGCCTCAACCGTGCTATCTTCTCCAAACAGTGACTGCTGGGCTGAGTTTTTCTTATCCTGGTAACTGCCACCGTGGCGGATCACCTTTTCGAGGAAGATCGTATCATCGGTATGTTGCCTGTAAAAGTACTGTGCCCTGTGCGTACCTTCGAAGTTGTCGAAGGCCCCGGCCATGGCCAATGCTTCAAAGCATGTCTTGTTCACTGCTTTCAGGTTTACCCTTTTGGCCATATCAAATATGCTTGTAAAGGGGCCGTTTTCCTTTTTCTCGGCGAGGATAGCACTTACCGCGGCTTCGCCAACCCCCTTGATGGCACCAAGGCCAAAACGCACCATGCCATTCTTTGTCACCGTGAAGTTAAAAGCACTTTCATTGACATCAGGGCCCAACACATCAATATTCTGCCGTTTGCTTTCCTCAATGAAAAAGGTGATCTTCTTAATATCATTCAGGTTATGCGTGAGCACGGCAGCCATATATTCAGAAGGGTAATGTGCTTTGAGGTATGCAGTCTGGTAGGCGATCAGCGAATATGCCGCCGAGTGGGAACGGTTAAACCCATATTCGGCAAAACGTTCCATGATGCCAAAGATCTCTTCAGCTTTTACTTTTTCAATGTTTTTCTTGAGAGCACCTTCAACAAATTCGATCTTCTGCTCCCGCATGATCTCGATCTTCTTTTTCCCCATAGCACGGCGAAGAAGGTCGGCTTTTCCGAGGGAGAAACCGGCCATGACCTGGGCAGTCTGCATGATCTGCTCCTGGTACACCATAATACCAAAGGTGGGCTTAAGTATCTCCTCCAGCATGGGATGCGGATAAGTAACTTTTTCCTGTCCATGCTTGCGCTTGATATAGACCTCGATGAACTGCATCGGCCCGGGGCGGTACAGAGCATTCATGGCGATGAGATCCTCGATATTGGTTGGCTTCAGTTCCTTCAGGTGTGCACGCATTTTCTCTGATTCAAACTGGAATGTGCCTATTGTCTCACCCCTCTGATAAAGCTGGAAAGTTTGTTCATCATCCAGGGGTATCTCGTCGATATCGATCTCGATATCTTCACTCATCTTGACATTTTCAATGGCATCCTTGATGATTGAAAGGGTCTTCAGTCCCAGGAGGTCCATCTTGAGCATCCCAACGCTTTCCACCAGTTTCCCCTCATATTGTGTCACCATGAGTTCTGAATCTTTGGCAGTGCTGAGAGGGAGGTGTTCGATCAGGTTATTTGGGCCTATGATCACACCGCATGCGTGGGTTCCGGTGTGCCTGGCGGATCCTTCAAGGGTTTCTGCAAAGATGAGGGTCTTTTTCTCCAGCTCTTTTCCATTTTTCTTGATGTCTGCCAGCTCCGGCACCTCTCTATATGCTGCGTTGAGTAAAATACCCGGCCGATCAGGAACCAGCTTTGCCAACCTGTCGGCATCAGGCAGGGGTAGTTTGAGAACCCGGGCAACATCGCGTATGGCACTTCTTGCTGCCATGGTTCCAAAGGTTACGATCTGTGCAACCTTTTCCCTGCCATATTTTTGTACGACATAGTTGAGCACACTTTCCCTGCCTTCGTCATCAAAGTCAACATCAATATCCGGCATTGTTACCCTTTCAGGATTCAGGAAACGCTCAAAAAGAAGGTTGTATTTTATAGGGTCAATATTGGTGATCCCGGTGCAAAAGGCAACAGCCGAGCCCGCTGCAGAGCCCCTTCCGGGCCCTACGAACACCTTCATCCTGCGTGCTTCGGCAATGAAGTCCTGTACAATGAGAAAGTAACCGGGAAATCCCATTTCCCTGATCACGGAAAGTTCAAAGTCGAGCCGTTCGCTGACCTCCCTGCTGATCTCCGGATACAATTTTTCCGCACCTTCATAGGTCAGGTGCCTGAGATAATCATCTTCGGAATCAAATCCTTCAGGTAAGGGGAAATGCGGCAGGACTATCTCCCTGGTGGTGATCTCAAAATCCTCAACCTTATTAACAATTTCCTGTGTATTGGCAATTGCCTCAGGGTATTGTGCAAATAGATCTGCCATTTCCTGAGGTGTTTTCAGGAATTCCTGCCCTGTGTAATGCATGCCGGATGTATCGTCGAGGTCTCTTCCTGTATTAAGACAAATAAGGATACGGTGGGCATCGTAATCGTCGGCGTTGATAAAATGCACATCATTGGTGGCGATCACTTTAACATTATATTTAGCAGCCATCTTTATGAGGACCTCATTCACCAGTTTTTGTTCCGGATGTCCATGGTCCTGCATTTCCAGGTAAAAATCTTCCCCAAAGATCTCAAGGTATTCCAACAGCACCGCTTCTGCTTTTTCCTGCCCATGCATCCGTATAACAGTTGGGATCTCGCCACCAAGGCAGGCCGATGACGCCATCAGGCCCTCGCTATACTCACGAAGCAATTCTTTGTCAATACGCGGTGTATAATAAAAGCCTTCGAGATAACCTATAGAGCTAAGCTTCGAAAGGTTATGATAGCCCTTCTTGTTCTTCGCAAGAAGGATGAGGTGATGCCCGCTCCGGTCAACTTTTTCTGATTTCTTTTTTCTTCCTTCTGCAGCAACATAAACCTCACATCCAATGATAGGCTTGATCCCTTTTTTTTTCGCAGCCTGTATAAATAAGGGAACCCCGAACATATTTCCATGATCGGTAATGGCCAGGGCCTTCATCCCGTTGATCTCAGCCTTTTCAAAAAGCGCATCGATCTTGCTTGCCCCATCAAGGATGGAAAACTGGGTATGTACATGAAGGTGCGTAAATTCAGGCATATTCGGAAAGGATCAAAAATTCTCAAAATTTATCACACAAAATTAGCTAAAAAGCAAGTGCATTTATTGATTGTTAATAAAAAATAATTAATGCCAATCCCATTCAGGCATATATGTATAGTCCTGATTTTATGGTCTTTACAAATTGCATTTGGTTATAAGTACTTGATGTATCGGCATATACAGCAAGCACTTTTTGAATGAAGTTCGAACAGGCGGACGGCATTTCCGAAAGATCAATATCTTTGCAAAAAATCAATCATGGAATTCTCAAGAGAAAACAAGCTGGAAGCCATTGCAGACCTCAACCGTGTTTTTGCTGAGCATCTGGAAATATCTGACATCCCCCCTGATGAAAGCCGGGAAGAGATACTGAAAAGGATACAGCGGGCTGATGATGAATATTTCAGCATTCTGGCATCATTCAATAATGCCTGGTTAGCCTGGGATTACATCAGAACTGATAAGGAGTTGAAGATTAAGGTGGAAGATGTATGGAAGATGGAAATGGACAGGCATAAAGCGATCTTTGAGGAAACCAAAACCGAAGTGCTCAAGCTTGCCTCCGACAATAAGGTTGATCTGGAACCACTGATGCTCAGAATCAACTGGCTGTAAAATATTGCATTCATTTCTTTTTTATTCCAAAAAATATCCGGATATTTGCACCCCCAAAAACGGGATATATTTATTTAATAATTATAATCAATTTATTATGCCAGCAAAAATCAGATTGCAGAGACGAGGCAGAAAGGCAAGACCTTTTTACCATATCGTCATAGCGGATGGTCGTGCACCACGAGACGGGAAATTCATTGAAAAAATTGGCACTTACAATCCTATCGTCGAGCCTGCCGACATCCAGCTTAATTTCGACAGAGCCCTTTACTGGCTCCAGTCAGGCGCACAGCCTACCGACACTGTCAGGACTATCTTGTCCTTTAAAGGTGTTATGTATAAAAACCACCTCCTGAAAGGGGTGAAAAAAGGAGCCCTCACAGAAGAACAGGCCGAGGCCAAATTCCAGGCATGGCTGAGCGAAAAAGAAGCCAAGGCCGACAACAAGGTCAAAGAAAGCGAACTTGCGAAAAAAGAAGCAAACAAGCAGGTTCTTGAAGCTGAGAAGCTTGTAAGAGAAACACGTGCAAAAGATATTGCTGCCAAGCGTGCAGCCGCTATTGAAAAGCAGGTAGAAGCCGCCAGGGAAGAGATCACGGCAGAAGCCGCAGAAGAAGCAGAGGAAGTGAAGGAAGAAGTGAAGAAGGAAGAAGTAAAAGATGAAGCTGCTGCTGCAGAAGTGAAGATTGAAGAAGTAAAAGGAGAAGAACCCAAGGCTGAGGAAGTG
>JAGLEK010000097.1 GCA_023145125.1 Bacteroidales bacterium
CGATATTTGATATTCGATATTCGATATTCGACTATGTCCTTTTCCTTTTCCCGGCGATAAACACTATTGCTGTGGTTGTTGGCAACACCAAAAATAGAAACACCCAGAACATATACGCCGGCTGGCTGCGAAAAATAGCAGTAGCAAGGTTTCCGATGATCAGCCATTGCACAACATAAGCAAGGGTCACATTTTTTCCAAACCATTGGAGATAAGACATTACAGGGTTTTTTCCAAGCCTGCTTATGAGGAATTGAAATGCAAGCACCCATAGTAAAAGGAAGAATAATCCCCAGATGAAGAACAGTATGCCATGATGATAATAATATGGCAGAATTGTACTAATACGGGAAGCCCAGGGAAGGAAAAAAATGACGGGGATCCCTGATAGAAATACCAGGTAGGTTCCGAATTTCATATAAACCGGATCATTGGTAAGTTTTTTCTCAAAAAGGGCAAATGTAAACCCGGCCAGAACCCATCCCGCCCAGGGAAAGAAAGGAAAGTAGGACCACTCCGCATTGCTGATGATAAACGCCATGAAATACTTCCATATACCTTCGCCCTGGTACAGAAAGGGAGTATACTCAGCAAGAGCGGGTATGGAAAAAGTGAGCAACAGGAAAACCCAAACATTTTTCCCTGCCACCATCTTAACTAAAGCAATAAAGATCAGGCTAAGCCCGGCAAGGAATAATATATCGACACCGAAGATATAGTGCAGCGGGTTGAATTCCAGCTCGCCACGAAATATCCGGATCAGCAAATGGGCATTGAGGCCAATATTTAAGAAAAAGCCCAGGATAATAAGCTTGATCCCGCGGACTGCCTGCTGTCCGCTGCTTTTTTTCGACAGGGCAGCAAAATATCCCATTATGGCCATGAAAACAGGTGCAGCAGGCACACCTCCAAGAAATAGTGATATATACCCGAAAGAACTGTTATAAACCACCGGTAGCATGAGCAACTCCATGATATGGACCTGTATCATCAGAATCACGGCAATTCCTTTTAATACGTCAGGAAGTGGTTTTCTTTCCATTAAATTGTTGAATTTGACACAAAATAATAAAATTTACGTATGCTACTTATGATAAGTATCAGCAATATTGCATATTGGCTGGAACATACTAAGGGTTTATCTGTTTACAAGTGTATATAATATAATAAATCTATATAATAACTCTTCTGCAGAATGAATTTAAAAAAGAATATCGCTGTCAGCGACTCCGGCTTCATATTTAATCCGGATACAGGCGAATCTTTCACAGCCAATCCCATAGGTCTTGAAATACTCGGTTTACTTAAAGAAGGCCTTGATTTTGAAGCCGTCAGGAAAAAGATACTCGAAAAGTACAAAACCGATAAGGATACTGTTGAGAAGGACTATCACGACTTCATCAATATGCTCAACCAATTCAGCCTCATCGAACATGAAGGATAAAAAGACAATCAACATTGCCGTTACAGGCCTGAATGCTATCGACAGCCCCGGGCCCGGCATTGCTGTGAGCAGGGGGTTGCGGGAGGCTGAGGCCTTTGATGTACGCATCATCGGCCTGTCATATGAATCTCTCGAACCCGGGCTGTATATGCACGATATTATTGATAAAAGCTACCAGATACCATATCCTTCAAGTGGAACTGGCACACTTTTCGAACGCATAAAATACATCCATGGAATAGAACAGCTCGACATGATCATCCCGAATTTCGATTCCGAGCTCATTCCATTTATGAAACTATCCCCGGAACTCGAAAAGCTAGGAATTAAAACCTTCCTTCCTACCCATAAGCAATATGAAGAAAGGGAAAAGTTCAATCTGCCCGAATTTGGTGAAAAATATGACTTAAAGGTACCCGACAGCGAAGCCATACATGATATATCCGGCCTGCAAAAGCTTGTTTCAGAATACGGTTTCCCGCTTGTTGTAAAGGGGAAATTTTATGATGCAGGCATCGCATATAACCTCGAACAGGCTACAAGCCATTTCAACAGGATCAGTGCCAAATGGGGACTACCCATTATCGTTCAGCAATTCATCCATGGAACGGAGTTCAACATAACAGGCCTTGGAGATGGCAAGGGCAATACCATTTCCATTGTGCCAATGCGCAAACAGTATATCACGGATAAAGGTAAAGCCTGGGGCGGGATCAGCATATCCGACAAGAATATGATCGACCTGACAAATAAATTTATTTCCTCCACGAAGTGGCGAGGAGGTTTCGAGCTTGAGCTCATGAAAGACAAAGATGGCGAATTCTATATCCTGGAGATCAACCCGCGCATGCCGGCATGGATTTACCTTTCTGTCGGTGTCGGACAAAACATCCCTGAGGCTCTTGTGAAACTTGCCCTGGGCATGGAAATAAATGCTTTTACTGATTATTCCGTGGGGAAAATGTTCATCCGTTATTCATGGGATATGATCGTTGACCTGGAGGAGTTTCAGCAGATAAGTACGTTTGGGGAGTTATGATGGGGACGAGGTACGGGGCACGGGGTACGGGGTGCAGGGGACAAGGTAATTATTAAATAGAGAAAAATGGAAAAATTAAGATATGAGCGGCCGATAATCAGAAAACTGGAATCTGCCATGCCGAATAAGTTTGGCAGCCGGACCGAGCTCCTGCCAAAAACACATATAGATGGTGTTGCCGTTAAGGAACTGATCGATAATTATGGCTCACCGCTTTTTGTCATTTCGGAACAAACCATCAGGGAAACCTTTCAGGCAGAAAAAAAGGCTTTTACCACGAGGTACCCGAAAGTGCAATTTGCCTGGTCATACAAGACCAATTACCTGAATGCAGTCTGTAATGTGTTTCACCAGGAGGGATCCTGGGCAGAGGTAGTTTCCGGCTTTGAATATGAAAAGGCCCTGAAGAATGGTGTTTCCGGAAAGAAGATCATCTTTAACGGCCCCGACAAGACAGAAGCAGACCTGCGTAAAGCAATCGCAAATGATTCACTGATCCATATCGACCATCTCGATGAACTTTATACGATCATTGAACTCGCCGGTGATATGAAGCTTAAACCCAGGGTAGCCATAAGGGTGAACATGGATATTGGTGTTTATCCCATGTGGGACCGCTTTGGTTTCAACTACGAGAACGGACAGGCCTGGGATGCCCTCAACAAGATCATGCGCTCCGATAAGCTGGAGCTGGTAGGACTGCATACGCATATAGGCACATTCATGCTTACAGCACAGGCATACGGCACAGCAGCCTACAAGCTTGCCGATCTGGCCCTGGGAGTTCAAAAAAAGTACAAGCATAAGATCAAGTATATAGACATGGGTGGCGGGTTTACGTCAAACAACACCCTCAAAGGAGCATATCTGCCGGGGGCAGACACCAATCCGGGTTTCGAGGATTATGCCGAAGCCATCACCTCCGCCCTGATCAACTCCGATTTTGAGCCGGGAGACCTGCCACTGCTGATCCTGGAGACAGGAAGGGCCCTGATCGATGATGCCGGGTACCTTCTGGGTTCGGTGATCACAAACAAAAGGCTGTCTGACGGAAGAAGGAATACAATCATAGATGTAGGTGTGAATATTTTGTTCACCGCTTTCTGGTATGAGCATAAGGTGACCCCTGCACAGGAATTCACTCATTATGCTGAGGATACTGTCCTTTATGGCCCTCTATGCATGAACATCGATGTGATCAGGGAAAATGTCAGCCTCCCTCTGATGAACAAGGGAGATCACTTTGTCATCCACTCCGTGGGGGCTTACAATATGACACAATGGATGCAATTTATTACCTTGCGTCCGAAAGTAATAATGATCGGCACTGATGGGGAAGCGCACCTGATCAGAGATAATGAATCCCTCGAAAGCATCACATCACATGAAAGGATGCCCGATCATCTGAAGAAATTTGAACTATAAAATGCAGCTCAAGGCCTTTACAGATAGCATCGTCAACAGCTATTCTCAGGTATTCTTTTCGAAGAGCCGGGTATTTGCCTTCCTGATCATACTTGTTACCTTCTTTGATTTCTATGCAGGGCTCTCAGGTTTGATTGCGGTGGCTGCATCCAATCTCGCTGCCATTCTGATCGGTTTTAACAGGCTGAACATCCGAAGCGGATTTTATGGATTCAACAGCTTATTGGTAGCCCTGGGCCTTGGAATGTATTATGAGTTCAATGCCGAGCTTGTCCTGGTACTGCTTTTTGCCTCACTATTCACCCTGTTGGTGAGTGTGATGCTTGAAGGGGTGATCGGGAAATACGGCCTCCCCTATCTTAGTATTCCTTTTCTCTTCGGTATTTGGATGGTGCTCCTGGCTGCACGGGAATATACATCCATGGAGATCAGCCAGCGAGGCGTTTACTCCCTGAATGAGATGTACTCCCTGGGCGGGAATTGGCTGGTAAACCTGCATGAATATCTTTACAGCCTGCCATTGCCCGATATCGTGGTATTATATTTCCGCTCCCTTGGAGCCATCTTTTTTCAGTACCACCTGGTTCCCGGCTTCATTATCGCCATTGGGGTGCTGATATATTCCCGGCAGGCTTTCCTGCTTTCCATCCTGGGGTTTGTCTCAGCATGGGTTTTCTACCTGATGATCGGCGCCGACATCAATGCCCTTAGCTATAGTTATATAGGCTTTAACTTTATTCTCACTGCCATCGCCATCGGCGGGTTCTTTATAATTCCCTCAAAATGGTCGTACCTGTGGGTCATCCTGCTCACACCCCTGACCTCTTTTCTGATCACCAGCACAAGCGGGATGTTTGCAGCATCACAGCTTTCCATATATTCACTTCCATTTAACCTGGTGGTACTCATGTTCCTCTATATCCTGAAATTCAGGGAACGGCATTACCGTAAGCCGGAAATAGTCACGGTTCAGCATTTCTCCCCTGAAATGAATTTCTATACGAAAGATAACTTTCGTAAACGCTTCGATGAAAATGTTTCGATAAACATCACACTGCCTTTCTGGGGGGAATGGACAGTAACCCAGGGCCATGATGGTGAACAAACCCATAAAAACGATTGGAAGCATGCCTGGGATTTCGAAATTACTGGTGAGGATGGCATCTATCATTCCGGTTCCGGAACAGAGGCAGAAGATTTTTATTGCTTCAACAAGCCCCTTCTGGCCCCTGCCGACGGCTGGGTGGAAGATATTCTGGATGGTGTCGATGATAATGCCATTGGCGAAGTCAACCTTGATCAGAACTGGGGCAATACCATCATAATCAAGCATGCCGATAAGGTTTATACTAAACTTAGCCATCTGAAGAAAGATTCTTTTAAGGTGGGAAAAGGGGATTATGTGAAACGAGGTGACGTGCTGGCCCTTTGTGGAAATTCCGGCCGCTCGCCTAAGCCACACCTGCACTTCCAGGTGCAGGCCGATCCATATGTTGGATCACCCACTATCGATTATCCTATTGCATTTCATATTCTGAATGAAATTCCTTCTTGTAAGTTGGAAACATATTCCAGGCCCAAAATTTATGACATCATCTCAAACATTGATATAAACGACAGCCTGCATAAGGCATTTCATTTTGTTCCCGGTCAAAAGATACAATTCAGGCTCACGTCTGATGATGAGAAATATTCAGGTCAGGTAAAATTGCTGGTAAAGGCCGACCCATATAACAATACCTATATACATGACGAAGGGGGAAATGCAAAAGCATGGTTCCGTACCGAAGCAGGCATGACCTATTTCACACATTTTGAAGGGGACAGGCATTCGTTTCTTTATCTTCTTTTCCTGGGGCTGTACCGCAGCGTTTCCGGTTACTACCAGGGTTTAAAAGTACATGACGAATATACGCTCAGCATTATCATCAGTAAGACCGGGATGATCCTTCAGGACTTTATCGCTCCATTTTATACTTTTCTGCACGCTGATTTTGAAATAGAATTCCTGAAGATGGAAGACGATCTGTCGGGCGGTAAGATCGGGTTGAGATCCCTGTTGACTGTACGGGCCGGGAAAAGAATCCGTAATGCCATCGACTTCCGGTTTGATATTGACAAAGGCCGGATAGACAAGATGTACATCAGCACAATATCTGCAAATATCGAAGCTACATGGGAAGAGCCGGACTTCTGATCATATTGTTGCTATTTTTTGCTTCAACGGCAAAATCCCAGCCTGACCTCACCTACAAGCAGGTTGACTCCATCATGTATGCCAATTTTACCACCGAAAACTGGGAGGAAGTTATCCTTACAGGCAAGGATGCACTGCAAAATAATATAGATTATTTCTATCTCAGGATGCGGATGGGGATCGCCTGTTATAACAAGGAAAATTATCGTTCGGCAGCCGGGCACCTGGTCAAAGCGGGTGATTTCAATCCCGGATACTGGTTGGTGAAAAAATACCTGTATCACTCTTACTTGTACTCCGGCCGGCACGATGAAGCAGCACTTATTGCAGGAGGCATGAATAACGGCCTGCGTGAAATGTCCGGCATTAAAAAACCAAAAGTCTTTTCCGAATTTTATATCGAGACAGGTCCTGAGTTCAGTGATAACCTTGCTAAACATGAGATGGACCATCTCCCGGGGGGACAGGTTTTAAGGGAGCAGGATCTATACGGCAACAGCTTTTATACGCACCTGGGCGCGAAACTGCAGATTCACCCTAACATAAGTATGTACGCCGGGTTTTCAAACCTTCGCATTTCCAAGCAAGCCGGATTGCAGTATACATGGAACAGCCCCGACTCCATTGTACAATATGAGTGGGGCTTTGCCAAATTATTTCCTTCAAGGCAAAAAGTTGAAACAAGCAGTTACGATTATACGCTCAGACAGAATGGAGTCTATGTGAATGCCAACATCCTGTTAGGCCGTGGGTGGTCTTTCACCCCGGCCCTGAATTATGTGCATGTCAATACAAAAAGTATTGCTGTCGACAATAATACAAGCTTTGAACGAGATACAGCATATTACATCCCGGCTATTGATTCAGTATCGTTTTTATATTACAAACGGACCCGTTTCGACATACGTCCCACAACACTCATATTGAACAACTTTGTTGTTTCCCTGGCATTTAACAAGCAGATATCAGTTTTCGATCTGGGGATTTTTGGTTCCTGGTCGAACCTGAACGACCTGCATCAGATACAATTTGGGGCTTCTGTTACATATTATCCATTCGGAAACCTGAATTTCTATGGTAATACAACCATAAAAGGCCTTAGCGAAGAAACGAAGCCCCGGGCGGTTTTTAGCCAGATGCTGGGGGGGAAAGTTGCCCGTTTCTTATGGATGGATGGCTTCGTAAACTTTGGAAATCTCCGGGGAACAAACGAATCCAATGCATTTATCGTTTATAATATAAGTGATGAAATAAATTTAAAAACAGGTGTAAACCTTACCTTTGTAATTTCACCGGCCGTGCAGCTGTCTATAAGGTATCAGTACCTGCAAAAGCAAGGATACAGGACGGTTTCGGAGCCCGGAATGCCACAAGGAATGAGGATAGAGGAACTTGATTATACTAACCAAAGCATTATTGGAGGATTAAAATGGACCTTATAAGAAAAAGTATTTTACTGGCAATATTTATTACAGGCATGGGCGGACTGTGTGCCCAGGAAACAGAAAAGATACAGGATGTCTTTTCAAAAAGTTATGGTTTCGAAACCGTGGGAGATTATGCCGGGGCCATTAAGTCACTGAAGGCTGTCTATGATCCCGACTCTTATCATATCAATGTCAGGCTTGGCTGGCTCACATACATCTCGGGACAATTCACCGAATCCGCGGCATATTACCAGAGGGCCATTGAGTTGAAGCCTTATTCAATTGAGGCTAGGTTTGGCCTTACCTACCCAGCTTCGTCGATGGGAAATTGGGCACAGGTTAAAAGCCAGTATATCAAAATCCTCGAAGTGGACCCCCAAAATACCAAGGCCAATTATTATTTGGGGCTCATGTATTATGAGTCCGGTGATTTTGAGCCGGCAGCAAAGCATTTCGGAAAAGTGGTTAACCTGTACCCCTTCAACAGTGAATCGGTGCTGATGTACGCCTGGTCGAATCTTCAGCTGGGAAAAATACGCGAAGCCGAAGTATTGTTCAATGAAGTACTGATCATCGACCCGTATAACCAGTCAGCACTTGAGGGTCTTGAGTTGATAAAATAAAATGGAAAAAGAAGGCTATACCATCCTTCACGACCTCCTCAGCAAGGATCTGCAGCATCTCATATTGCCGGCCTGGTTCTTGAGAGAGAGATGCAGAAAGTAAAAACCCGCCTTCATTATAAGACACATCGGAAATTCTGATTATTTTAGCCTGATAATACTGTTAAGATGGG
>JAGLEK010000098.1 GCA_023145125.1 Bacteroidales bacterium
ATTTTATTGTTCTCCCGCTGGCGCGCGTCTCCAGACGCGTGCCAACGAAATGAACAGTTAAAGTGTACTTATCTGTCTTCCAATATACACAATTAGAATGCGTTTTCCAAATCTGGATTGTAGTTAAACTGCTTTGTAAATCGTTATGAGACGAGCGAACAGTACATATATGGGCATGCTCGTGAATGGATGAAATCACAGAGCAATAATTAAGTACAGGCAGTAATTGGGTACTGGGTACAAGTTACCAGTAACCAGTAACCAGTAACCAGTAGCCAGAAACTTTATTAAAAGAAGTAACGCTAATCCGCCAGCACACGTCTATGTCACGTGCCATCCGGGGAGCCTGCTTATGCATTATTAAGATGTTTACGTATATTTATGGTGAATTTTTCATGTCGGCCCGTGAAAGCCCAAAAAATTGCCATAATCTCTAAATGCTCTAAACATGAAACGATCTTTACTATTTACACTCTGCTTTCTTGCTGTTTCTTTAATTATCCAATCGCAGAATACAAAGGACTGGACCATCGTAGCCACTTATGATATTGCCGGGAAAGCATCAGGCCTGGCCTGGGATGAATCTACTTATATCTACCATGGGATATATGGCACAAATGGTGACCAGGTGTATGAATTCAACACTGCCTCGGGAGTCTCTACCTTGCAATTTACCAATCCGGCTATCGATGACTCCTATGGAATGACCTGGGACGGCCAGTATATTTGGATCATCGACCAACCGTCGAGCAGTGCTAACCCTTCGCTGGCAACACAACTCGACATGAGCGGTAATATTCTCTCTACCATCACCTTGCCTGATCATTATATGTCGGGCATTGCCTATGATAATGGTGATTTCTGGGTATGCACCTACTATCCCGATCCGGGTACTATATACAAGATCAATAGCAGTGGATCAGTCCTCACCCAGTTTCAGTCGCCCGGGGAACAACCCTGGGATATATGCCTCGAGAACGGCGACCTGTGGGTAGCCGACTATTACGATGATATGCTCTATAAAATAGATATGAGCGGCAATATCCTCGAAAGCCATCCTGCGGAGAACATTAAACCTTCAGGTATTGTTTTTGACGATAACTATCTCTGGTATTGTGACGGACAGATCAGCACAACTCCCAGTAAGCTCTATAAGGTGGATCTTGGAGGGGCAGGTACTCCGGCGATCAGTATACCGATTGCGGTTCACAACTATGGCACCGTTACGATCGGTGAAAACCCGGTTTGGAATTTGACTGTCTCAAATACCGGTACTGCCCCGCTTATAATTAACGATATTGATATCCCTGCGGGTGAACCCATATCAACACCATTCAGCACCCCTGCATCAGTGAGTCCCGGCAATTCAGCCACGGTGCCTCTGTATTATATTCCAACGGAACCGGTGCCTTTGGATGTTTATATCCATGTTCTCTCTAATGATCCGGTCAACCCCTCAGAGGAAGTGCACCTGACCGGCCACGGGGTCAATGCCGGACCAAGTGCTGTGACCGGCATTACAGATCATGATTATGGTATAGTGAGAAGTGGTGCACATACAAGGTGGTTTTTCAAAGTTAAGAACATCGGAGATGCACAGCTGGAGATCAGCGAAATTATTTCTTCAGGCGATGAATTTTATATCTTCCCGGATGATCCTTCGCCCATACAGATCGAAACCCTCGACTCTGCCATGATAGGAATGTGGTTTAATCCCGAGGATCCTGTTTATTACAACGGTAGCATGGACCTCACAACCAATGATCCGGCCAACACCACAATAAGCGTTGACCTGGAGGGAGAAGGCCTGAAACAAGACTGGCCGATCGGTGAGGCGTTATGGCATTATTACATTGATGTGTCATTCGACAACAGTCCCAAGGCAATAGATTTTATTAATGATATTACCTACGACAGTATTGAAGATGTGATCATCTGCAGTGAGGATAATTATATCCGCTGCTTTAACGGAAATGCTGCCGGTGAAGGTGATGTAATGTGGGAGCATTTCGTTTACAGCGGCTCTGTTCAGGGCCAGAATGGACTGGATATTGCCGACATCAATGGTGATGGTTTGGATGAAGTGATCTTTGGCACCACAGGAGGAGATCGTTCCATCATTGCCCTGGAGGGAAAGACCGGGGCATTGCTATGGAAACACCACACTAATGAATATGGTGATGGTGGTTGGGTATACCAGGTCGACTGCTCCTACGATTATAATGGTGATGGCATCACTGATGTCCTTGCTGCCACAGGGGATGACTCGGGAGATACCGGCCCTAAGCGGGTATATTGCCTGAATGGCCTGGATGGAGTATCGATATGGGAATGCTATACCGATGGCCCTAACTTTTCGTGCCTGGGAGTAAAGGATTTTACCGGCGACGGGCAGGCAGATGCCATTGGAGGCGCTGCTGATAATAATGAGACCGAAGGCAGGGTTTATGGGATCAATGGTGCTGACGGCAGTATTGAATGGACATTTACAACTCCGGGGTCTTCTGTTTGGGCCCTTGAACAGCTAAACGATGTTAATGGAAAAGGTGCGCAGGAGATCATCGCCGGCGATTTTAGTGGCAATATATATATTATCGATCCTGAAAATGGATCACAATTGCATTCAACTACGGCGGGTAATAACATTATGATCCGTTTTGCCAAACTTGATGATGTGAATGGCGACGGGCATCCTGATATCCTGCTGGCATATAGCGGAACAAACGGGATATT
>JAGLEK010000099.1 GCA_023145125.1 Bacteroidales bacterium
TGGATGTTGTAAAAGAAGCAATGGGATCACCGGTGGAGATCGAATTTGCAGTAGACCTGAATAAGGATAAGGACGGCTTGGCATCTTTCTACCTGTTGCAGATAAAGCCACTTCTCGGAAATGCCTCGGATTATTCGGTCAATATGGATAAGATCGAAAAGGACAGCATATTGATGTTTTCCGAAAAAGGGATGGGGAATGGGATAATTGAAGACATAGAAGATGTGATCTATGTTGATCCGGCCGCTTTTAAAAAGGCTGAAACCGTTGAGATTGCCGGGGAGGTAAATCTCCTCAATGCAGAGATGATTGCCCAAAAAAGAAAATATATTCTCATCGGCCCGGGCCGGTGGGGTACTCGCGATCGCTGGATCGGCATTCCGGTAAACTGGCCGCAGATATCAAATGCGGGCGTGATAATTGAAACAAGCCTGGAAGATTTTCCGCTGGATGCCTCTTCAGGTTCCCACTTTTTTCATAATGTCACATCAATGAATGTTGGCTATTTTTCCGTGCAACCGGAAATGACCAAAAGCTATGTGAAATATGAAATGCTGGAAGCCCAAAAGCTTGTTAAAAAAACGAAGTATCTTAAACATGTCCGCTTTAAAAAACCATTGAAGGTCAGGATGGATGGAAAGAAAAGAATTTCCGTGATCACCGTGGATCAATAGGCTGTCTTATTTATATTTACTATAAATTGTCTCATTTGCGTGTTGATAATTATTTGGATTTCAAAACCTAAGATACAGATGCTTGAGTATTAGTAAGCTAAGGTGCTGATATACTGCAGAATTAAAATAGGTATCTATAGTTAATTTTTTTATAATTGTGAAGTAATTCAGGGCATACCTTTTTATTGCCATGAATTGGGTAAAGCGAAGTATAAATTTTTGATGATGTAAAGGAGGAATAAAATGTACGAACTCATCTCGCTCAAACTAAAGTGTCCTGTTTGCGGGAAATCTTTAATGGATGAAAAGCATCTTGTTGATAATGAACCAAGCATATTGCTGAACATTGAGATAAAAGGTAAGAAAGGCGAAATTCGTCTGAGCTCCATTTATGGCAGCTACAATTACCTGACCGACATAGAAATGCCTGAAGGTGAAGTGGCGAAATTCAGTTGTACACATTGCAATGCACATATCACTTCTGATTCGGAATGCCTGTCATGTGGTGCTAACATGGTGCCTTTCTATCTGGATATGGGAGGTAAGGTAACCATCTGTTCAAGGAGTGGTTGTAAAAATCATGTCGTAGAATTTGAAGATCTCGCAGTTGCGCTGAAAAAAATGTATCAGGAGTATGGCCTGGCCGGGAAGGATGATTTCAAGCCGGACCATGAGATCACCCAGGTTGAGAAGCCTGTTGATGAAATACAGGAGATCATCGAATCAGGAGCCTTTATGAATTCCTATTGCCCTCATTGCAATAAGAGCCTGATTGAAAATAATATGCTCAAGCTGAAGATCCACAATGGGGGAGAAGGCTTCCTGCTGCTGAGCCCATATCTGAATGTTTTTACTTCAAAGTCAACGATCTTTCTTGAAGAAGACAAGACAGTGAAAGATGTCAGGTGCTGGCATTGCGACAAAAGTCTCATCCAGGAAAACAAAACTTGTGGGAAATGTGGTTCTGATGTGGTAATGATAGAGGTTGGGGCACGCACAAAACTTATTAATTTTTACATCTGTACCAAAAAAGGTTGTCGCTGGCATGGGCTTAGCGGTGACGACTATTACGATATAAGGCTGGAAGACAGCCTGGAGTGGTAATCCAATTGACACTAAAATCTTATATTTATGTTTCAAATAGTCAGAAAGCAGGAAATGGCCAAGGGCACGATAATACGATTCGATATCAGTGCACCGAAAATTGCGAAGAAGATAAAAGCCGGGCAGTTCGTGATCCTGCGAGTAAATGAAACCGGTGAACGCATCCCGCTTACCGTTGCAGATAAAGACGAATTTGCAGGTATCATCACCCTCATATTTCAGGTAGTGGGCAAAACTACTGCCTTGATGCGCTCATTGAAGGAAGGGGACCTGATCAAAGATGT